>NZ_JBNJOF010000018.1:0-86723 GCF_050113875.1 Vibrio sp. TRT 1302
GTGAGGACTTGTTCGAAATCGACAGTGCAACTGGCGAAATCTCTCTCACCGCCGCAGGGGTGGCCGCGTTTACCAATGATTATGAATTGCCAGACAATCAGCACACCATCACGGTCGTAGCATCGGATGGTGAGCTCGAAACATCAGTGGACGTTGATTTGTCCGAGTTGGATCTCAACGAAGCCCCTGAGTTTGAACAACCAGATGGTTATTCGTTCACCTACAACGAAAATTCCTCTGACGCCTATGTGATCGGTACCGTGACCGCCACCGATGAAGATGCGGGCGATGTAGTGAGCTACAGCATCAGTTCGAATGTTCAGGTTGATGGTGAGGACTTGTTCGAAATCGACAGTGCAACTGGCGAAATCTCTCTCACCGCCGCAGGGGTGGCCGCGTTTACCAATAACTTTGAATTACTTTCCAACGAGCACTCTATCACGGTGATGGCGTCAGACGGTGAACTCAATACGGAAGTCGTGGTTGACCTAACGGAGCTTAACGTTAACGAACTACCTGTTACCGAAGACTTTAACGTTGATGCAGGTGAAGCGATCATTGTGCCGATTATATTCGACTCTGATGACGAACTACTCGACCACATTTCAGATGAAGATGATGACTTTAATGGTGTTGAGCTCAACGTGATGATCACCTCTTTGCCACAATACGGCACCTTGCTCTATACCGATGACTTTGGCGAAACCAGAGTGATTACTGAAGCGGATCTTCATGTATTAGGTAATGAGATTGACCCTGCCAAGTTATTTGATCCTAGCAACTTTACTTTTGTCCCAGGACCGGGCGATCCATTTGAAATGGGGTATAGCGGCGACCCAGAGAATATTGTTCTTGATGAAGATGGCTTCTATAACTGGGGTGAGTGGGTCAGTGATACCGAACGTCTAATCACTTTAGAGAATGGCAACACCATCGGCATATCGATTGTCGACAACAACGATAAACCGCTCAAACAATACACAGGCGGCCCTGCCCATGTTGGTTGGGGTATCGGTGATACCGACGGTAGCGGTATGAATAAAGAGGAAAAATTAATCATTGATCTTAGCAACAACCCTCTCGGTGTGGTGACCTTTGGCTTAGATGGTATGGGGGGCTCATTTGTCGCCAACAGTAATGTCTATGTCGAGGTTACATATACGTTTGCTGATGGTACGACTCATGTAGAGCAATACCAGAAAGATGAGGGTGACGTGGGTAACGAGCAAATTCTTTACGAATTTAGTTACTCCTCTCCAGATAACCCAATTGTTCAGATGGAACTAAGTTCGACAGGGGGCAACTGGGAGTTACGTTACTTGTCAGGTACACAAGAGATCACTGAGGACATCACTTTTGATTATGTGGCTGTCGACTCAGACTTAGCGGTAAGTAACGAATCAACCGTGACCATTGATGTATCGGAATCTCCAGAGTATGAAGTGCTTTCCGCAGCTCAAGGAGATGAAATGAATGCTGATTTGGGTAATCAAATGATGCTCGGTGATAGCGAGGACAACGTGTTCACTTGGCTTGATAGTACCTTAGACAACGGAACCGATGTTGTTGACAACTTTGAGCTCGGTAGTGATTTGATCGATTTACGCGGTATTTTGGAACAAGATGACAACGTACTGCTGGGTGATCTTATCGATTCGATCAGCACTGAAATAGACGGTGATGACATTGTTATGACCGTGTCAGATGAGGGACGAGAGCAAACCATAGTGTTAGAGGGAGTGACCACAGCCTTTGAAGAGGCAGGCTTCATCGAGAACAATGCGATCACCAATGAGTTGGAATTATTGGCTCAAGTATTGAAAACAGATGCAGCATAATTAACCAATAAAATGGCCAGCCAAACGGTTGGCCTTTTTGATATTTGGGTCATTATTTTAAAAGTACAGGTCAAAAAATATTGCCAGATGAATTCGAATTATGTTAATTTTCGCCGCAATCTCGGAGATGAGTCGTAATTCGATATTCTGGGGGATACGCGTGATGGCATTCGGGCTGAGTGAACATCACGTAGGGTAGGTATCGACAAACCCTTTTGTCGATAGACGGGATACTTATGTCGCTGAAGACATGTGAATGGGAAACCCAACATTGAATCCACTAAACAAAACTACACTAATCAGCTTAGTTCTACCGCAATGCCCTGTTTTACAAGACAGTTGCATTACTGAACCTTGATCTAAATTTTCTTCTATGTAGTCCATCGTAATGATGGAGCGAATTGTCGTACGCGTTATTTATTTCGATCGCGGAACGGCTTGCTGTACCCTCAATTCAGACGTTTTTTCTGCTGAGGGATAATTACATTTCAAGGGATTAGATCATGAGCACAGCCTTTGAAGTCGATAACGCAGTGATGAACACCGATATCGCAACCCCTTTTTCTACACAAATTCCAGTATTGGATGGCATCTACGATTTGACGCCAGACCAAGTACTGATTGATCAAGAGCAGCACGAATCTGCCGTACGCTCTTACCCTCGTCGTCTACCTATCGCAATCAAGCAAGCCTACGGTGTGCTTGTTGAAGATACCCGCGGACAGCTATTTCTAGACTGTTTGGCTGGTGCGGGTACGTTGGCATTGGGCTATAACCATCCAGAGATCAACCAAGCACTTAAGGATGAACTCGACAGTGGTTTGCCATATCAAACCCTTGATATTGCAACGGAAGCCAAAACAAAATTCATTAAGAGTGTTAAGCACTTTCTTCCTCAGCAATTAGGCGACAACTGTGTTATTCAGTTTTGTGGTCCTTCAGGCGCTGATGCCGTTGAAGCTGCGATCAAATTAGCGAAGCAGACTACTGGTCGTAATACCATGTTCGCTTTCCGAGGCGCATACCATGGTATGACAAACGGAACCATGGGCATGATGGGTAACTTGGGAACCAAGGCTCGTCGTACCGGTTTGATGTCTGATGTTCACTTTATGCCTTTCCCTTATAGCCTACGCTGTCCGTTTGGATTGGGTGGTGATGAAGGTGCTAAAGCAAGTATCCGTTATATCGAACGTCTGCTAAACGATGATGAAGCGGGCATTATGAAGCCAGCCGCCATCATTGTAGAACCAGTACAGGGCGAGGGTGGGGTCATTCCTGCACCTGCTTTCTGGTTACGTGAGTTACGTCGTATCTGTGATGAACACG
This sequence comes from Vibrio sp. TRT 1302, assembly GCF_050113875.1. Classification (NCBI taxonomy): domain Bacteria; kingdom Pseudomonadati; phylum Pseudomonadota; class Gammaproteobacteria; order Vibrionales; family Vibrionaceae; genus Vibrio; species Vibrio sp. TRT 1302. The sequence continues at coordinate 3,168 of NZ_JBNJOF010000018.1, forward strand.
GTATCCTACTAATTTTTGACGAAATTCAGTGTGGCGTTGGTAAAACTGGCTACAACTTCGCGTTTGAAGAAGCGGGTATCATTCCTGATGTACTGTGTTTATCAAAGGCGATTGGTGGTGGTATGCCTATGTCGTTGCTGGTAATCAACAAGCAGCACGACACATGGAAACCAGGCGAACACACAGGGACTTTCCGCGGAAACCAACTTGCGATGGTATCGGGTGCTAAAGCGCTAGAAATTATCCAACGTGATAACTTGGTTGAGCATGCCAACATTGCAGGTCAATATCTGCGTCTTGGTCTTGAAGGCATTCAAAAACGTGTAGATTGTATCGCAGAAGTGCGTGGCAAAGGCTTGATGCTAGGTGTTGAGATCCGTAAGCCAGGCAGTGAACTGAATAAATTCGGCGAGCCGGTATCTGATGGTCAACTGACACTGAAAATTCAGCGTGCAGCGCTAGAGCGTGGTCTGATGGTAGAAAAAGGCGGGCGTGACGGTTCGGTTATCCGTTTCCTTCCTCCTCTGATTATCTCTTTCGAGCAAATCGACTTTGCATTACGTGTGATTGAAGAAGCGATTCTTGTTGCTGGTGGTAACCCAGTGGACCCTGAGCAGGCGAATGAGAGCTGGAAACAGCACTTTATCCAAACTGGTGAAACAGGCGGTCGTGAGTTTGCCAAAATGATGAACCACGCGACTTCAGCGATGAAAGCCGTGTTTGAACAAGTTGACGCACCATACTCTGGTCTAGAACCAAAGCTATTGGAGCAAGCGATTAACTCTGTTGACCTAGATAACAGAAACGCGCCACTTGCAGACATTATTGGTGAAACCGCTGAATTAGTTGCGAAAAACTCAATCATTGTTCAGCATCCAGACTGTATCGCTCATCTACATACACCACCATTGATGCCATCGGTAATCGCGGAAGCGATGATCGCGGCGCTAAACCAATCAATGGACTCTTGGGATCAATCGTCAGCAGCCACTTATGTTGAGCAAAAAGTCGTAGACTGGATGTGCAGCAAGTATGAACTTGGTTCAAAAGCGGACGGTGTATTCACTAGTGGTGGTACGCAAAGTAACCTAATGGGTCTGTTGCTAGCGCGTGACTGGGTAGCAGATAGACTGAACTCTCACTCAGTGCAAAAGCAAGGCTTACCTGATTACGCCTCAAAGCTTCGCATTCTGTGTTCGAAAAAGTCTCACTTCACAGTACAGAAGTCCGCATCTCTGCTTGGGCTTGGTGAAGGCGCGGTATGCTGCGTTGATGCCAATCCAAATGGCACGATGAAAGTCGCAGCGTTACAGGCAGAAGTTGAGGCTCTGCTAGGTCAAGGTCTGATTCCTTTCGCAGTCGTGGGTACCGCGGGGACAACCGATCATGGTGCCATTGATGACCTAGCGGCAATTGCGGATCTCGCACAGCAAAACCAGATGTGGTTCCACGTTGACAGTGCTTATGGTGGTGCGTTGATCTTAAGCAGCCACAAAGACCGTCTAGCGGGTATTGAACGTGCAGATTCTGTTAGCGTTGATTTCCACAAGTTGTTCTATCAAACAATCAGTTGTGGTGCGATTCTCCTTAAAGACAAAGCTAACTTCCGATTCCTACTTCATCATGCTGATTACCTGAATCGCGAACATGATGAGCTACCGAATCTGGTCGATAAGTCAATCGCGACGACCAAGCGTTTTGATGCTTTAAAAGTGTTCATGACAATGCAGAGTGTCGGTCCAGATACCCTGGGAGAAATGTACGATCACGTTATTGAACAAACTCAGCGTGTTGCTGAACTTGTTGACGTACATGAAGGGTTTGAGTTGTTGGCTCAGCCTTCTCTTTCTACGGTGCTGTTCCGTGCGGTGAATCCAAACGCCACTGATCTCGATGAGCTGAATAAAGTCGTAAGACTAGAGGCTTTAGTCCGCGGAATCGCGGTACTAGGTGAGACTGTGGTTGATGGCAAATCGGCACTGAAGTTTACAATTTTAAATCCATGTTTAAAGATTTCTGACTTCGAATCTTTACTGAACAAAATCAATACACTGGCGATTGAGCTAGCAAAATAAAGGTAACAAATACTATGGCTATTCTACAAATTGGTGCAGGTGGTGTCGGATGGGTTGTTGCTCACAAAGCGGCACAAAATAACGATGTTCTAGGTGATATTACTATCGCTTCGCGCACAGTCGGTAAATGTGAAAAAATCATTGAGTCTATTCAAAAGAAGAACAACCTCAAAGATCCTTCTAAAAAGCTAGAATCTCGCGCAGTGAACGCAGATGACGTGGATGCGTTGGTTGCACTGATCAACGAAGTGAAACCTGATCTTGTTATCAACGCTGGTCCTCCGTGGGTCAACATCAAGATTATGGAAGCATGTTACCAAACTAAAGTTAGCTACCTAGATACTTCAGTGGCTGTAGACTTGTGCTCAGAAGGTCAGCAAGTTCCTCAAGCGTACGACTGGCAATGGGGTTACCGCGAGAAGTTCGAACAAGCGGGTATCACAGGTATCCTTGGCGCAGGTTTCGATCCTGGCGTGGTATCAGTATTTGCAGCGTATGCCGTTAAGCATCTGTTTGATGAAATCGACACGATTGACGTGATGGACGTAAACGCAGGTGACCATGGTAAGAAGTTTGCGACAAACTTTGACCCAGAAACAAACATGCTTGAGATCCAAGGCGACTCATTCTACTGGGAAAACGAAGAGTGGAAGCAAGTACCGTGTCACTCACGTATGCTTGAATTCGACTTCCCACTAGTCGGTAAGCATAAAGTTTACTCAATGGCGCACGACGAAGTTCGTTCAATGCAAGAGTTCATCCCAGCAAAACGTATTGAGTTCTGGATGGGCTTTGGTGACAGATACCTAAACTACTTCAACTGTATGCGTGATATTGGTCTACTGAGCCCAGAGCCACTAACACTGCATGACGGTACTGTTGTACAGCCTCTTCATGTTCTAAAAGCACTACTGCCAGATCCGACTTCTCTTGCACCGGGTTACACAGGTAAAACGTGTATCGGTACATGGGTTCAAGGTAAGAAAGACGGCAAAGAGCGCAGTGTCTTCATCTACAACAATGCCGACCATGAAGTTGCATACGAAGATGTAGAACACCAAGCGATTTCTTACACCACGGGTGTTCCTGCAATCACTGCTGCGCTTCAGTTCTTCCGTGGCAAGTGGGCGGACAAAGGCGTGTTCAACATGGAACAGCTTGACCCAGATCCGTTCCTAGAAACAATGCCAGAAATCGGTCTAGATTGGCATGTGCAGGAACTGGAAGTTGGTCAGCCTGTTATCCATAAGCTGAAGTAATTGGCCGGAACGACTGACAGATAAAATTTAAGCCGATGCTTTGCATCGGCTTTATTCGATTTTAGAGTGAACCTACTCAAGGTATTAGAATGCAACATAACGAACTTAAAACCCCTTACTTTATGATCAATGAAGATAAGTTGGTTGAAAACCTCGAGAAAGCGAAACAGCTTAAAGAGATTTCAGGTGTTAAGCTGGTGCTGGCGCTGAAATGTTTCTCAACTTGGGGTGTGTTTGACATCATTAAGCCGTATCTTGATGGTACAACAAGCTCTGGCCCGTTTGAGGTTAAGCTTGGCTACGAAACATTTGGTGGCGAAACACACGCTTATAGCGTCGGATACAGTGAAGAAGACGTACGTGAAGTTGCGGATATCTGTGACAAGATGATCTTCAACTCTCAAAGCCAGTTGGCAGCCTACCGTCACATTGTTGAGGGTAAAGCATCACTAGGATTACGTTTGAATCCAGGTGTGAGCTATGCAGGACAAGACCTTGCTAACCCTGCACGTCAGTTTTCGCGCTTAGGTGTTCAAGCCGATCACATTGAGCCGCAAATCTTTGACGAAATTGATGGCGTGATGTTCCACATGAACTGTGAGAACAAAGATGTGGATGCATTTATCGGTTTGCTTGATGCTATCTCAGAGCAGTTTGGTGAATACCTCGACAAACTTGATTGGGTGAGTATGGGCGGTGGTGTGTTCTTCACTTGGCCGGGCTACGATATCGAAAAACTAGGTTTAGCGCTAAAGGCGTTTTCGCAAAAGCACGGCGTTCAAATGTATCTAGAACCGGGTGAAGCAATCATCACTAAAACCACTGATCTTGTGGTGACAGTGGTTGATATTGTTGAGAACGTAAAGAAAACGGCAATTGTCGACTCGGCAACAGAAGCACACCGTCTGGATACGCTTATTTACAATGAGCCAGCTTCGATTCTTGAAGCATCAGAGAACGGTGAGCACGAGTACGTGATTGGTTCTTGTTCTTGTCTGGCTGGCGACCAATTCTGTGTTGCTAACTTCGAACAACCGCTAAAGATTGGTCAGCGTCTGCACATCTTGGACAGTGCAGGTTATACCATGGTTAAACTTAACTGGTTTAACGGGCTTCGCATGCCTTCGGTTTATTGTGAACGCTCTAATGGTTCGATCGAAAAACTGAACGAGTTCGACTACTCAGACTTTAAACGTTCATTGTCTCAATGGTCAGTGAAATAGGATTGACTGACGTCGACGAGTAACGAAAAAGAGAGCGCCATTGGCGCTCTCTTTTATTAACAAACTGCCTTAGCTTTCAACTAAGACGCGAGTATCTTCACTGAGAGACTCCAGTTCATTAGCGACATCTTTGATGTCGAGCTCTTTTGGTAATCTTATTGCCATATTTGCGGTAAATAGACTTGAGCTGACACCGCCACCACCAGCGATAAATACGCGCTGACAATCCATATCTAGAATATTAATACCCTGACCATCAAGTACATGAGTGATCTCATTGACAATGCCCGCTCGATCGTTGGAATCGAGTCTTAATTGGTAGATGGTATCAACGTGATGATTCGCCTGATCGGATTCCGTGATTTGTACCAGTAAGTCTGGGTGACCATTGAAAGCATCTTTGACCACCTCGGCATTCTCAGTAGGCAGCTCAACTTTTATTACCGCAGCAACTTGATCCTCAATAAAATTAACTTTGCTGATTAACCACTTACCACCATTCTCATGGGTGATTGCGGCTAACTGCTTAATTGTCGCTGGTGTTGCTTTACCGACGAAGTTAACGATAAATGTGCTTTGCATAGTGGGCCTCCTAGCGTTGATACAGGCAAGATTCATCAGTCCAGACCTATAGGAGGATGACTGCCTAAATTCAGTTTAGGATTGTGGCAAATGTTAGGTTTGACTTGGGTCAACTTTTAAACCTAATCTATTGTTGGCATTACTAATATCACGTAGCGAGCACAAAAAAAGCGACGTGGAGACGTCGCTTTTTCATAGGATTGAGAGGTATTTAGAAGGTGATTTTCATTTCTACGCCGTAGAAAACGTCATCGTAGCTCGCACCCGCATCCATGGCGAATTTAGCGGCATCTTGGTTACCAAACCAAGGTTTGCTGCTGTATTGGAACTCAGCGCTGCCGCCCCATGCGTCACTCACCCAGCCATGAATATGGCCAACAGGGTTGAGGAAGAATAGGGTAATGCCACCCATGGTTTCAGAACCCATGACTTCGCCACCAGACGCTACGATATCTTGTTCTGCTTCGAACATCATTTCACCAACAACCGCACCAAAGAACGGAGTAATGAAGATATCTTGCCATGATGGGATCTCTGCGAAGGCTTCGACGCCGTATTCCCAGAAGAATGTCGACATCGTGGCAGAGTATAGAAACGACTCAAATTCATTGAATCCAGCATGGCGAGCTGCGGTGTAGTAAACACCACCAAAATATGGGTGCATGATGTAGTTTAGGAAATGTTCGTCACGGTCCCAAACAGGGCCATCAGTGACGTTATCTTTCCATTTTTTACCAAGGCCGCTTAAGTCACGATCTTCTTCATCCCACTTTGTGATAGATTCTGGAAGTAGTGTCATCAAGCCGACGGTTGCAACACTCAAGCCTAAGATGGTGTAAGTCTGCCCCATAAGGTAGTCCCAATCTTTTTCGCTTGAAGGCGTGAGATACTTTGGCAGCCCCTGATCTTCAAGTTTGAGATCATTTTCGGTCAAACTTAACGAATAAGGATCTTTAGATTGATATTGATAGGAGTGATTGTAGAACGTGTCGGTCTCAGCTTGATCTACTGTATACGAAAACTCAATATGTTGATTTGATTCATAAACATTAGCGTTGGCGCAAGCAGACGCTGACAACATTAAAGCAGTAATGCTTTTTTTGAACACGGAAAACTCCATCGTTATTATTTTAATGATCAGGTTCACAATTATCTTATAAACTTAGCGGAATAGAAACCCGTAATTGTCCTAAATAAGTAATTGGTTCGATTTTAGGACTATGAGAATAGTAATTATAAGTTAAACTCACGAACGTGAGAGGTTTCCCACAAAGGATAAATGATGTTAAAAATCGCAATGCTAAGCACTGGGGAAGAAGTTCTTCACGGAGATATTGTTGATTCCAATGCTGCGTGGTTGTCACGTCGATTTTTCGAGAATGGTTACAGTCTGACCAAACGTTCAACGGTTGGCGATGAAATGTCTGCGCTAGTGGAAGAGCTTATGATGCTCAGCTTCAATAGCGACATTGTCATTGTAAACGGTGGTTTGGGGCCAACTAGCGATGATTTAAGTGCTCAGGCAGCCGCAGAAGCAGCCGAAACAGAGTTGGTGCTGTTTCCTGAATGGTTGGAAAAACTAGAGCGTTTTTTTGCTGCTCGTGGTGTCACTATGCCAGAAAGCAATCGCAAACAAGCCATGTTGCCAAAAGATTCCGTTCTACTCGATAACCCGATTGGGACGGCTTGCGGGTTTAAAGTTACTTTCAATAACTGTGATTTTTATTTCACTCCTGGGGTGCCGAGTGAATTCAGGTTAATGGTTGATCAGCAGATCCTACCGGATATGAAGCAAGTTCATCCCGATGTCGTTGGTCTGGAGTGCAGTAAACTCTACACATTTGGCACCTCAGAGTCTGCGCTGTCCGATAAACTTGATAAAGTTCAGTTGCCTCAAGGGTACACGCTTGGCTATCGTTCATACCTTCCATACATCGAAGTGAAACTGTTTGGTCCAAAGAACGATTTGGATAATCGCGTCAAGCTGCTACAAATCATTTTCAACTTGATCGAAAGTAATGTTGTGAGTGTCGATGAGTCGATGCAAGAACATATTGCTTTCCTCATTCAAGAGAAAAAGTATTCGATTTCGACCGCTGAGCAATCAACCTTTGGTGCGTTATCTCAATGTTTGCACTCAGACTCACAAGCAGCACAATATTGTGGGCATGGTTGGGTGTTAGGTGAGCGTGTTGCTGTTGGAGATGCGAATGATGATCCATTGGCGGCGGCCTTTGCCCTTGCGGGTGCGACCAAAGATAAATGCGCAACGGATCTGGCGATTGTGACAGGTAAGGTATCCGACAAGACCTTCTCCGTGGCGATCGCGGCACCGGAGGGGGAGTGGGGGCAAACCTTGACCTTAAATCGTAATTACAGTCGCGATGAGCAAGTTCTCGTTATCACCACGGTGGCGGCAGATATGTTACGTCGTTACCTAAGCGCTAAGCCGATGTTCGTTTCCTACAGTTCTCTAACGAGAGAAAAGGAAATGTTCGTTCCAAGAAGCGTCCTCAAAGCATAGTTATTCAGCTAGAAGAGCGAGCCAGTTTTGTCAAACTGGCTCAGACTGCTGTTCTGTAATAAGTGAATGAATATGTTTCTTATTACTCATGCCGTCTCATATTATTTTCTTATGCAAAAATCATATAATGCTTAACGCGATGATTTTCAATAGAACAGAAACTTGTCTTACTTTTGCAACGTGCATTCTTCACAATAACCTTTAAACTGACTATTCGATTTGCAAACTGTTCAAGGAGGTTCGCATGTTTGGTCAATCAAAAATCATTGTGTGGTATCAGGTTGCAAGCCAAAAAGTCCTTTTGGGTGAGGCGGTTAGGGATGGCCATCAAGATATGATCTCATTATGGTTGCAAGCTCCAAAAGAGAAGCGAGGCGAGGATAGCCTTGGCTATCACCTATCGTTGTTCGATGACGATGGTAGGGAGATTGCGGACAAGTCTGTCTCCATGGTGACAGCCGATCAGTTTTTGTCGCGGGCTTAAACCTTGGGTACAACCACAAAATTAGTTTAGTTTTCACTTTTATGTTTTGGTGAATAGTTATTCACATTGGCGTTATCATTCAAAAGGTCTAGAGAATAGAATTTTTGCTTCTGATCTGCGAGTGGTAGGGTTTTGTGACTGACACAGCGAGTTAGAGATGTAATGGAATATGTTTTTCTAAACGCTGTGATCAGACCTTATTCCTACGACTAAATCCAGCAAATTTACTACTAATGGATGAGACGAGTCTTCTTGTAACAAAAGGTTAATCCGTTAAGCTGAAGATTAAGTCAATTAACAGGAGAGGCTTGGTTATGTACAAAGTCTTGATTGCCGACGATCATCCGCTTTTCAGAGACGCGATCGTTCACATTTTAGGTAGCCAGTTTCCCAATAGCACCACTTACGAAACGGAAGACATCGCCACTACCATTGAGTTTGCAAAGGCCAACGATGAGATTGATCTGATCATGCTCGATTTGAATATGCCGGGTATGACAGGGCTGAATGGCTTGCTTGATCTGATCAACGAATGCCCAACAACGCCAGTTGTGGTGGTTTCTGCTGAGAACAAGAAGCAAGTTATTTTGCAAACCATCGCCTATGGCGCGGTAGGATTTATTGCCAAATCCTCCTCTAAGGAAACAATAGCTGAAGCGATTGAAAGTGTTTTGCAAGGCAATATCTATCTTCCCGCTGATATTATTCGTACTCAAGCCTCCGCCACTTCAGTGAAACAAGACTCTCCGCTGACTCCAGAAATGTTGTCATCGTTAACACGTCGACAATTGATGGTTCTAAAATGCATGACTAAGGGTGAGGCTAACAAACAGATCGCCTACAACCTTAATGTTTCGGAGACCACGGTTAAATCTCATGTCTCTTCGATTCTGAAAAAGCTTGGTGTGACCAACCGTGTTCAAGCTGTATTAGGATGCAGTGACATCGACTTCAATCAATACCTCAAGCGCTAAATACTATTTGAGTAAGTAGTGTATAGAGGTTTTAAGCTTCATGGGTTTGACCGGTTTATGGAGCAGCAGGATGCCATTGTCTTTCACCTGATTTTTCAGCTCATCACTATAGTTTGCAGTGATCATCAAGGTAGGTAGCGGGTTTGCTCTCTCTGTGCTGATGGTCTTTGCGACATCTAAGCCGTTCACACCGTCATCAAGGTGATAGTCAACAATCAGTAAATCGACCTTGTCTGCTACGGTATCGACTTTTGAACGAAGTTGCTCAATGCTGGTGGCTGTAGTGAGGTTGTATCCCCAGTTAGATAACAGTTGGTTCATCGCGTCACAGATACTAATGTCATTATCTATTAGCCACACATCACGCCCTACGACATGGGTGTGTGCCAACACTCGCTCAAGGGGGTCGACTTGCTTGGGTAAGTGGCACAAATGTCCGAGCGGCACATCGACGGAAAACACCGAACCTTTGCCTTTAATTGAACGTACGTGAATCGGATGTTCCAACACGTTTGACAGTTTATCTACGATAGACAAACCAAGTCCGAGTCCATTGCCATACGCTTTGGATGATGACTTGAGTCGTTTGAACTCTTCAAATATCACCGAGAGCTGATCTTCTGCGATGCCAGCGCCGTTGTCCCACACCTGAATTGAGATCTTGTCGCCTTGCCTTCTGCAACCGAGCAACACTTTGCCATGGTCGGTATATCTAAATGCGTTAGAGATAAAGTTACGCAAAATCCGCGCGAGTAGGACGCTATCCGAATAGATCACGCCTTGAAAAGGAACGTACCTAAGTTCAACGTTATATTGTGCTGCGCTATAGCGATACTCGTTAACGAGGTTGGTCAGTAACTCACCTAGATTAAAGGCACTTTTATCCGCTTTAACTACGCCAGCATCCAGCTTGGAGATGTCAACCAGCGTGCTGATCAGATTCTCTAAGTCGTCCAATGAGTTGGAAATGGAGTTGAGCAGCGACTGATCTTTTTGCTGTTTTAACTGAACGGCGAGGGAGCTAGTAAACAGTTGCGCCGCGTTGAGAGGCTGAAGTAAATCGTGGCTAACGGCGGCCAAGAATTTAGTTTTAGATAGGTTAGCTTGTTCGGCTTCACTTTTTGCCGCAGTGAGATCGAGCTGTGCGCGTCGACGCTCTTCAACTTCGCCATGCAAGATGTCGTTGAGTCGTTGCAACTGAGAGGTACGTTCTTCGACACGCAATTCCAGTTGGTCATGCGCTTTTTGCAGCGCTAAGGCGTTCTTACGTCGAGTGGTGACGTCACGGACAAGAACAAAGAAACCCAGTACATTGCCGCTGTCATCTTTGTTAGGAACGTAAGACTTGTGCAAATATGCCGTCTCACCAAGATGATTCACCTCTTCAACTTCAAAGTTAACGCTTTCTCCTTGAAGAGCTCGAGAAACGTGCGGCTGAAGCAGACTAAAATCGCCGTTGATGCGACTTGCGCGTAGGTCGATACCATACAGCTCACCCTGTTCACGACCGTACCAATCGACATAGACTTTGTTGGTAAATTGGAACTTCAGATCTGCGCCAACATACGCAATCATCGCTGGGACGTTATCCGTTATTAACCTTAAGCGGCTTTCGCTTTGTTTAAGTGACTCTGCGTAACGATGAGAGCTGGTGATGTCAGAAAAGGTTTTGATTAGCTTGCCGTTGCTCAGGCGGTGGTCCTTTATCTCAACCACATCACCATTCGACAGCGTTTGAACATAACTTCCGCGGTTTTCGGTTAGAGGTTTAAGATCAAGCTCCGTTGCATTGCTTAGGTTGGAGATGAAGGGTTTGACGCGTAACGTCTGTGAAGAGAGTTTGCTGATTTCAAGAAAACGTTGGTTCCAAACTTCGACTCGGTTGTGCTGGCTGATAAGCATCACTCCTTGCGAAAGGTTATCAACCAGACTTTGGAGCTGCTTGGACTTTTGCGCCATTGCGTGCTCATAGCGTTCACTCTCGGCGTGCTTGAGCGCGGTAATGTCTTTGTAGAGCATTACCCAACCACCTTCCTGAGTACGATGCTCATTGAGCTGAAACCAGCGATTGTCGGCGAGTCGGTAGACCGAACGACTATCACCATCTCCCGGATAGGCTTGAGAGATGATCCCCCGTGTTTTTGCTAATGCTTTAAAGTCATTGAGGTTGGTGCCTTCTTCACTGCGCAGGCCAACTTGTTCCCAATAACGAGAGAAATGACTGTTTTGCAGAATAATTCGTCCGTCACAGTCGAGCAAAACGAATGCATCGGAAATACTTTCAATGGCATCAATAAAACGTTGCTTAAACAGGTTCGCTTGCTCATTTTCAGCTTTGAGGGCGCGTTTGCTTCGTTCGAGCTCCGCCAAGGTTTCATTGAGGGTTTGAGTCGTTTCTTTTACTTGTCGAGCGAGTTGCACTGAGTGTTCAAAGGTCGCGTAGGGTTGATTGCCAACGCTGCCGCCATCTTCAATACGTTCAATCAACACCTGATTGATCTTGCGCAGCTTGCGATTCTCTTCTCTCAGCCTTTGATTTTCTTCCTCTAGTCGTGGATCACTCATGCACATCTCCTGACAGATAGACACCGGTAAAGGTCTGATTCAGATGAGTACCATTGATGTGTTCTCCATAGGTATTAAAACCAAAGATACGATACTCCTGTTGTAGTCGACTCATGGGCTCGAGTTGTTGACGCTGCTCGATCTCAAGACGGCGTAGGAAACAGTCACAAGCCAATACACATTCAGGTTTGTCGAGACGCTGTTCTATTGCAGATAGCTTGTCCGATAAGGTGCCGACTATACTGCCCATTTCAACTGCGCTGAGAACAATACCCGTGTCGACGGCGCAGTAGAAGGTGAGGCTTTGGTCTTCTAAATTGACTTTTTGGATTGAACGGGCGTAGTACTTGCCGCCAACCTTTACCGCTAGAGGGTGTAAGGAGAACACCTCAGGATTCAACTGCGAGACCTCTAAACCTAAGATACGGGCATACTCAAGCGCAGCAGGTTCCGAATTGAGCTCAAACACTGTTCTGGAGTGAGAATCCGCGGAGGTGACGACCAGCTTCTCTTTTGAGGTTTCAATGTGATTGGAATTGAACACCTCAAACTTGCAGCGAGAATGAACCATAACCACAACGGCAGCATTTTGCAGAAACTTCCCTTGATGATAAACGTGGGTGTTCGCGAGATTAATATCGTCTCCCGCGGAGCCTCCAAAGTGTGGCAGCCCACTCGCGGCCATGTTTAACACACTGAGCAGTTGTTCCTCTTTGGCAGACAAGCCATCTATCAGGGTCAATAAGAATGAGTGGTATGGCTTATCATCGGAGATCTTGAGTTGGCAAGCTTCTGTCAGCTGATTGATGGTGCTCTGTGCTTCGATTAAGTCAAAGGCATCGAACTGGTCGATGACTGCTGAACTAATGGAAAAATAGTGAGGAGAAAACCAGATCGCTACGATGGAGTGTTGATCGTAACCCTGACTTGTTACTTCGCCGGCAGTTGTACAACCAGCGAGCTCTACTCCTTGAAATTTTTGCTCAAGTGCAGGAGCCAACTGGTGAAGTGGATAGACAGCAGAGCAGTAAAAAAGCACAAATCCATTGCGTGGTTCGCCTAGCTGTTGGTAAATCTCGGCGCACGCTTGTTTCGGTTCCAGTGAATTGCTGACCGCATGTTTAGTTATTGTGTGAGTCATACTTATCCCTGTATCTGACTTTAGTTGTTGATGATCTCGTCAGCGAGCTGGAAAAGAAAGTGCCTAATGCACGTTTCAGAAACTTGCTGTAAGAAATTATCTAGGAATATGAGATCAAAAGGGGCATCTGCATTTTTTGTTATCTCGTCAATCTGTTTTGGACTAAAGGCTCCGTGTTGAGTTGGGTAGTGGCTAAGGAGTTTATTCTTGGCGAGCGGCAAGCTGTGGCTGATGAATCGGCCGTTTTCCGCCAGTGCGGTTAGTGCGTGATAGACATGTTGTTTGCGTTGAGCTGGATACTTATCAAAAACGCTATAGAAATAGAGCTGATTGGTGTGATGGCAATAGTGGCATGCGATGACGTAGCATTCACCATCCATTCTTGGACGCATAAAGAGTCCAGAAGCTTGAATGATATAGTGGGACAGTTCAGCAATAAGCCTATTTTGCGGTTGCAAAGGAAGGCGATACAACCAGTTATCTTGGTACCAACATTGCGGAGAATCGAGAGTTATCTTTTGCTCCAGTGGGCGCAGTATTGATGGCAAATCAACAAAATAACACTGGGGGTTTTGATTAATTAAAGCGTCGATATCGACTTGAAGGACATCACGGTCGCGCGTGGTTTCCATCAATAGTGTCGAACCGTAGGCCAACGCTCGCCACTCCCATTTCTTTTCAATCAATCTTACTACCACTCTTGGGTTAACCTCTTTCCTTAAACTGACGATTGCAACGGATCGCCAAGGAACGGAGCGAGTAGATAACTGGCGCTCTGCCAATAGCTGTGGAATGACTTCATCGAGGGGCTTTGTTAATGGCTTACGTGCTCTTTGCGTTGTCGTTTCGACGTCTGAGCATCGGATATTGGCGAGTGTGCTTGTACACGCTCGATGTCGGATTTGCTGAGTCAGCCTTGTCAGGCTCATCTCTTCGCCATTGCTATGACCTTGATAGTAAAAGCGTATCAAGCGTTGGATGGCTTTGGGATATTTACCATCCTCAAAGTGCCAAGGTTGTGCGTAGGCGTGTGGTGTATCAATGAGCTCTATCAACTGCTGATGAATTTGTTTGAGCTGGTTTGGTTGACCAAGCACCCGCAGAGCAAATTGATTGGTGCTATTACACTCATAACTCAATGGCAGTAAATGGGCATCTAATGACGCTATCATCTGATTCAGTATCGGCTCTAACTTTTTGATATAGCAGTAGAATGATTGATCTAGCCACCAACTGAACACAGTCTTAGGCTGTTTTGATAAGTTTGGCGTGCAGGAAGACAGTTGTATGCGATGAGTGGCGAACCGTTGTGGCTGATCATTATGTGATTTAAGCAACGTCTCGAGATGAACAACAAAGGCTTGGATGTCGGGGCAACAAGTGACGAGTTCTATGTTAGCGCTGCGATAGTAGCGACGATGATAATCCCTGAGGTCATCGACCGTTATGTCCGCTAGTGTATCGGTAACTCCACCATAGCATGCAATCCGATGTTGAGACTGATCGCCCCTCAACACTTCAATCTGTCGAAGATAATGGGGGTTACTTTGATATCCATTTAGCTCACGATAGATGACACCCAAATCTTCGCCATTCGATACTTCTTTGAGGTGTTGCTCACGGCCTATTATTGGAGAGAGCATGCCCATTAACAGATACTCTGCGGCTAGATGAAAGTGCGCTTGGTTGGAGGCTGAGAAGTGAAAGCAGGTCACGCCATTCAAAGTGGATGCGTTCAAGCTAATGCTGGTTAATGCGACTAGCTGGTGGAAGCTACTAGGGTCGTTAAATGAACGACTTTGTCTAAAGACTAAATGCTCTACAGCGTGTGCGATCCCAGAGTCATCTACACTCGGGGTGCGGACAAAAAAGGCGCCGCAGTATCTATTTGTGTGGGTGTCTGTCGGGATATTAGAATGAGCGAGACCGCACGGATATGTAAATTGAGTTACCTTGTTCTCCGCGAGAGTCACTTTGGTTGGGTACACACCGCATTGGCTCATAGTTTTTGTAGAGCGATATCTGCTTTGCGTCTGCGGTGCTGAATCGGCTTAGTTGGCCTCGAGGCCTGTTCAATTGCTTTGGCAACCAAGTGATGATCTTTGGATTTACTGCACACAGGATCGGTACGGTACATATCCCCAGTCATCATATAAGCCTGACAACGACAACCACCGTGATCTTGATGCTTTTCGTCACATCCTTTACAAGGTTGTGGCATCCATTCATCACCACGGAAGTGATTGAAAGAGAAGTCTTCATGCCAGATTTGTCTCAATGAAGTATTCCTGACATTGGGAAAGGTTAGGGGCAGCATTTTTGCGCTGTGGCAAGGTAGGGCACTTCCGTCAGGAGTCACAGTTAAAAAGGTGCTTCCCCATCCGTTCATACATGCCTTAGGCCGTTCTTCATAGTAGTCTGGAGTAACAAAGATAAAGTGAGGATCCTGTTTGCTCGCTTGTTGTCTGAACTGATTTACAACACTCTCTGCCGATTCTAACTGCTCTTTGCTTGGCAGAAGATGGTCGCGGTTATCAAACGCCCAGCCATAGTATTGGGCCGTTGCAAGCTCTACATAGTCGGCTTTCAGTTCGCAGCTAAGGCGTAAAATGTCAGGGATTTGATCGATATTCTGTTTAGAAATGACAAAGTTGAGTACCATTGGATAGCCTTGCGCCTTGACCAGTTCTGCCATTTTCTTCTTTTGTTCAAACGCGTTCCCACGACCCGCTATCGCATTGTTTAACTCAGGGTCAGCCGCTTGAAAGCTGATCTGAATATGATCTAATCCCGCTTCTTTTAGGCGTTTAATTCGCTTCTCTGTCAGGCCAATTCCCGAGGTAATCAAGTTTGTGTAGAAGCCAAGTGAGCGACCTTTTTCTACCAGCTGCTCAAGATCTTTGCGCAGTAACGGCTCACCGCCAGAAAACCCCAATTGCACTGAACCTAACTGACGAGCTTGCTCCAAGACATTGAGCCACTGTTTGGTATCTAGCTCATCGGCTTTGTTGCCCAAGTCGGTAGGATTAGAACAGTACGCGCAGTGCAGAGGGCACTCGTAGGTGAGTTCAGCTAACAACCATAGAGGTGGCCCTAAAGGGTTAGAATCAGACATAACGAATCCATTTCTTTTCATATGCCACCGTTAGAAACTCCTTGATATCGTCAAGAATATCTCCGGCTTCTGGAAACTGGGCCGCAAGGTTTTGATGAATCAGATTGATAGAGTCAACGCCGTTAACTTGTTTCAATATTTCTGCTGCACTTTGGTTAAGTTTGACCATTCCTTCGGGGTAAAGTAGCACATAGCAATTTTGTGCCTGCTCGTACTGTAAACGAAACAGCGGATTTAACTCGGGTGTGGAAGTTGTACAAATCATTAAAAAATACCTTTGTGGCAGCTTGGGCGATTGTCTAAGTGAGCATAGGGCGGTTGTTCGTAGTGATAAGCCATCATCATCGCATCAAGCATTGACCATAAGATATCGAGTTTGAACTGAAGAATGTTCAGCGCGTGTTCTTGCTGCTCACGAGTTTGGAAGTGATCCAATGTTATCGCCAACCCATGTGTCACATCGCGACGAGCTTGTGACAAGCGCATCTGGAAGTATTTGAGACCCTGTTGCTCGATCCAAGGGTAGTTGCTTGGCCAAGTATCGAGTCGACTTTGGTGGATTTCAGGGGCAAACATTTCAGTTAGTGAAGAACAAGCGGCTTCCTGCCATGAAGCGCGTCTTGCAAAGTTAACATAGGCATCAACCGCAAAACGAACGCCCGGCAAAATGTATTTTTCATCGAGCAGGTCTTTTCTACTGAGACCTACGGCCTCGCCAAGGTTAAGCCATGCCTCGATTCCGCCCAAGGTTTCATCATTGATGGAGCCGTCATGGTCGAGGATACGTTGGATCCAAGAGCGACGAGTTTTGATATCCCGACAGTTAGCAAGAATTGCTGCATCTTTAACTGGAATGTTGATTTGATAATAGAAGCGGTTGGCGACCCATCCTCGGATCTGTTCAACACTGCATTCCCCTTTATGCATCATGACATGGAAGGGGTGGTGGATATGATAAAGCTCGCTCTTCTCTCTCAGTTTTTGTTCAAACTCTTGTTTAGTCCATGGTTGTTGCATTTCGGCCTCTCATATCGTTATTTCCATACCATCAGTGGCGATTTCGACGCCGTTATTGATGACGTAATGGTACGCTTCCGACTCTTCGTTGAGGATTGGGTTAGTGTTGTTGATGTGAATCAGTACCTTGCGTTTTATATCGAATTTACTCAGTAGTGCGACGCTGCCGTGTTCACCATTAACAGGCATATGTCCCATCTCGGAACCAAGCTTGTTGCTAAACCCCTTGGCGATCATTTCGTCATCTAGCCATAAGGTTCCATCGACTAATGCACAATCGGCAAACGCAAGCATGGACTCGACGAGTGGAGTGGATTCGACAATTCCTGGCGCATAAAACAGGTAGTTGCCGCTGGTGGTGTCGACAATTTTGAGACCGATATTGTTGCCTGGTACGACATCGTCACGGTAGGGTGAATAAGGCGGAGCGTTAGACTCAAGATGCACTGGAAAAAACTCCAGTGTGGGTATGCCTTCAACGCGAAACCCTTGCAGGTGATCGGTTCCAATAGGGCGAAAATCTAACCCTCCGTGCCAATGACGAAGAACGTTAAATAGCGGCAATGCGGTTGTTAAGTCTTCATGTACGACCTTGGTACAGTAGACAGGTAGCGGTAAGCCTTCGCGAAGAGTTAGCAATCCAGTTACGTGGTCGATTTGACTGTCACTTAATATCGCTGCGCGTATATTGGTTCCGCGAGCCTGATTCTCCGGCCACAGTTGTGGTGACTGATTGATTTGTTGACGGATGTCTGGCGAGGCGTTGATCAATACCCAACTATCGCCGTCCGCACTGACGGCTATCGATGACTGAGTTCTAGCTTGAGCTTTAATGGTGCCGTTACGAAGGCCTGAACAGTTTTCACAATGGCAATTCCATTGGGGGAATCCCCCTCCTGCAGCTGAACCTAATATAAGAATTTTCATTCGCTCGAATCCATTCGTTGAATGCTTGGGTAATAAGTGTCGATCAATTCCCTCCATCATTCAGATAGAGGGAATTAACGGTTATCGGTTACTGATATATAAAGTAACTTCAAATCCTAAACGCATATCTTGAAAGTCAGGTTTAGTCCACATATCGAATACCTCCGTTGTTATTTGCATGTATTACCGTATTCAATATAACTGCTGTTAACTTGCGTAAATATTATACTTTGGATGGAGAAAAGGATGATTCTGTGCCTACATCCTTGTATGGAATTGTCGCCAAGTCTTTCTCTTTACGGGCTCTTTTTTGATATTTAGTGACGACACAAATATTGGGGCTCTGTATTGTGACCACGCATTCTAGGCACTGAATACACTCTTGGTAATTTATGCTTCCGTCATTATTAATGGCGTCGATATGGCACTTCTTAGTGCGGCACATTTGACAGGGATTACCGCACTCTTTCTTACGTTCAATCCATTTAAATAGTGGAAACCTTCCTAGCACAGCTAGACCAGCCCCAAGAGGACATAGATATCGGCAGTAGAACTTGTGAATCTTCAAGCTAATCAGCAACAAAACAGCAGCGTAAATGGTGAACGGAACCTCTCGGATAAAATGGAGAGTTATCGTGGTTTTAAATGGCTCTACTTCAGCCAGCGATTCAGCCATTGGCAATGAGTAGAGTGCGACCAATATCAGGGAAGATAGAATCAAGTATTTGATTTTTCTAAGATTGAAATGGTAAGGCGCTATCGTGCGAATCTGCTTTATTCTAAGTTTGTTTGCGATGATTCCAATCAACTCTTGAAGTGCCCCAAATGGGCACAGCCACCCACAGTAAACGCCTCTTCCCCATAAAAAGAGAGTCACAAAAACAAATGACCACAGAATAAAAATCACCGGATCTAAGAGGAAAAACTCAATTTTAAATTGGTTGATCAGCGATAGCAGCAAAGTATATATGTTGGTTACGGATAGTTGGCCTTGAAGATAGATACCAATCCATAACAGGGTGAACATTAAACTACCAAAACGCAGTAAACGAAATGAATGATATTTCGTTGTGAAGACTTTTTGTTTAATGAAAATGGTGGTGATAAGAGTAAGGTAGATAAGCAGTAAAGATATATCGAGAGATCTGCTCAGCCATATTTTTAGCCACAGAGGTTTATCCTGTCCATTGTCATTGATTTCTGCTTGTTTAAATATCTGCTGAGGTAATGAAAACGGGTGACTAAAGGTTACATTTTTTCTTGTTAAATGGTTAACCGCATAGGGCATTTCGAGCCCAAACGTAAACGCACGATGTAACTCAAAACCAGATTGTGACTTGATGGTAAAAATCTGAATATCATCATAATTTGGTATCTCCTGAGCAAAGTAAGGAGTATGGAAGCTATAGAAATCGATGTCTTTTAGCTCTATGGGCAATTGATCCTGTTCTAACGTAATCCGTGCCGGGACAGTCTGCGGGACAAACTCTTCGTCAATGAATGAATAGCTCCCTTGATTCAACATCAAGATGGCCTGTTCTTCAGACTTTAGGTTGTCTTTGAGACGCGCAAACTCTTGTTCACCTAGAAGGTTTAAGCCAACGATAGGTATGCTTATTGGAACAATATAGAAATCGACGAACTTTTTGCTCTCTTGCATATACTGAGTGGCTTCGTTAATGGCTTCATCGGGCAGGTTTTTTAGCGAACGTTCATCCACTATCCAGCGAGAAATAAAACCCTGATCCAGCAACTGCTCAAAGCTCATTGTGATGAAGTAGTCTGGTTTGATGACATAGGGAGTAGTTGGTGTAAATCCTTCTAAATGCTGACGTGCCACTTTGAGGGCAGAGGCGATAATCGTGTCGTGGATTACCATGACAGATACTGTCGCTCTAGTAATGCCATCAAATTGGGTAATATCTGGTGAAGTAGGATGTTTGCCACCAATGATGAAACGTTCTGTGACAGAGTGACCCACATACTGATCAATAAAGTCCAGCATGGGTTGTTCTCCCATGCCATGCATGAAGATAGGTTCATGATGAGTGAGTACTTTAACGCCACTAATCTTCCCTTGTGGTGTGAGACCTATCAGAAGGTTTATGGTATCGCCTGAAAACCCTGGGAAGTGGGTAATGGCATCACTTTCGAATACAAAACCGAGCAGTTGGTTAAGCTGATAAACGGCAGTCACCTTGGGTGAATCGGGTTGGGATACGATACGTGTAGCGCTTGGAAATAGTTCAGCAACATCTAAAGGCATATCACTGACCTCGGCCGCGCAGCTAAAAGAGGCGGTGAGCAACAGGGAAAGAAGCAGTGACTTTAACCCTATCAACAAGTGACAATAAGAAACCTTGTGAAGGTAGCAGAATGGTGTGGCAGAGTTCATATTAGAAAACGGCTCCCAACTCTAAAGGGTCGGGAGCCGAGCGTGAGCCTTAGAAGAAACCAAGTGGTGATGTGCTGTAGCTCACCAGTAGATTCTTAGTCTGCTGATAGTGATCGAGCATCATCTTATGAGTTTCACGACCAATACCAGATTTTTTGTATCCGCCAAATGCTGCGTGCGCTGGGTAGAGGTGGTAACAGTTAGTCCAGATTCGACCAGCTTGGATGCCGCGTCCCATACGGTAAGCTAGGTTGCTGTCGCGTGTCCATACACCAGCGCCAAGGCCGTAAGCGGTATCATTTGCAATTTCTAATGCTTCCGCTTCATCTTTAAAGGTCGTCACTGCGATAACTGGTCCAAAAATCTCTTCTTGGAAGATACGCATCGAGTTATCACCTTGAAGGATTGTTGGCTGGATGTAGTAGCCATTGTTTAACGCGTCACCCAGTGTTTCCTGATCGCCACCACTAAGAACTTTCGCACCTTCTTGCTTACCGATGTTTAAGTAACCCATGATTTTGTCAAACTGCTCTTGAGAAGCTTGAGCACCAACCATGGTTTCGGTATCCAATGGGTTGCCGCGAACGATTTTCTTCGTTTTCTCAAGAACTTTCTCCATGAATTGATCAAAGATGTCTTCCTGAATAAGCGCTCGAGAAGGGCAGGTACAAACTTCGCCTTGGTTAAAGAAACCCAGAACAAAGCCTTCTGCACATTTCTCTAGGTAGTCGTCTTCATGCTGAACGATGTCGCTGAAGTAGATGTTTGGCGACTTACCGCCTAGTTCTACAGTGGATGGGATTAGGTTTTCTGCTGCACATTTCAGAATGTGGTGCCCCACGGCTGTTGAACCCGTGAAAGCCAGCTTAGCAATACGAGTGCTAGTCGCTAGCGCCTCACCGGCTTCTTTACCGTAACCGTTAACGATGTTTAGTACACCTGCTGGAAGTAGGTCTTCAATCAGTTCAACAAGCACAAGGATACTCGCTGGAGTCTGCTCCGCTGGTTTAAGAACGATACAGTTACCCGCTGCAAGAGCAGGCGCGATCTTCCAAGCAGCCATTAGCAGTGGGAAGTTCCAAGGAATGATCTGACCAACCACACCTAGAGGCTCGTGGAAGTGGTAGGCAACCGTACCATTGTCGATTTCAGATAAGCTGCCTTCTTGCGAACGTAGACAGCCAGCAAAGTAACGGAAGTGATCAGAACTTAGCGGAATATCTGCCGCCAGTGTTTCGCGAACGGCTTTACCATTTTCCCAAGTTTCTGCGACCGCAAGCGCTTCGAGATTTTCGTCGATACGATCCGCAATCTTTAGCAGGAGGTTCGAACGCTCTTGTACAGAGGTCTTACCCCAAGCGTCTTTCGCTGCATGTGCTGCATCCAGTGCTAGCTCGATATCCTGTGCACAAGAACGTGGAATTTTACAAAACTCCTCACCGTTGACAGGTGAAGTATTGCTAAAGTAGTTACCGTTGACTGGTGGTACCCATTTACCGCCAATAAAGTTCTCGTATTGAGCTTTAAATGAAACAACAGAGTTTTCAGTCCCTGGATATGCGTAGATCATATGTCACCTCGATGTTTGGCCTACAGAGTGAGATACTTTCCTTGGCCTGTTTTGAATTTGCTTTGTGTTAAAGCACCTTGATGACTTCATCTTAGACCTGCGTTCAAAAACGCAACATGCTCCCTTGGCACCAAAAAAACTCATACTTTAGGAGGGAAAATGCGTTTAATTGTGTTTTTCTGACTAAAAAGTAGTCAAAAAAAGGGCTGCGAATGCAGCCCTAGTCATGAGATAAACGGAGTTTAGCTTTTTGGTAGTTTAAATGTCCAAACGGTACCACCTTGGTTGAAGTGTTTGACGCGTTTTGCTACGTCACCCCCCCATAAAGGCACGGCGCCACCCCAACCAGAAAGAACAGAGACATACTGCTCGCCGTCCATTTCCCAAGTGATTGGAGAACCTACGATGCCAGAACCAGTATTAAACTTGTATTTTACGTCACCAGTTTTTGCGTCGAGCGCCATTAGGTAGCCTTCTGGGTTGCCCATGAATACAAGGTTGCCTGCCGTTGTGAGTACGCCACCCCATAGCGGCGCATAGTTTTTATGACGCCATACTTCTTTACCGGTTTTAGGATCGATCGCTCGTAACACACCGATGTAATCGTCATGGATGGCTTTAATGGTAAAGCCAGCACCTATGTACGCCGCACCTTTTTTATAGCTTACCGGTTCGTTCCATACATCCATTTCCCATTCGTTAGAAGGAACGTAAAACAATTCAGTGTCTTTACTGTAAGCCATTGGCATCCAGTTTTTACCTCCTAAGAAAGACGGTGCTGCAACAACCGTTTGACCTTTCTTTCCATCTTGAGAATCAATAGGGTTGCCCGGGCGGTTTTCTTTGACAAAGATTGGACGACCATTCTCGTCGAGGCCTGATGCCCATGTGATTTTATCGGCAAACGGGAAGCCGCGGATGAAGTCACCGTTTTCTCGGTTAAGTACGTAAAAGAAACCATTTCGGTCAGCCGTTGCTGCCGCCTTTACTGTCTTACCATTTTCTTGATAGTTAAATGAAATAAGTTCATTTACGCCATCGTAGTCCCATCCGTCGTTAGGTGTCGTTTGGAAGTGCCAAGCAATCTTGCCTGTGTCTGGATCAATGGCTAAACGAGAAGAAGAGAAGTAGTTGTCGCCAGGTCGTAAATGAGAGTTCCAAGGTGCAGGGTTACCCGTACCAAAGAAAAGTAGGTCAACTTCTGGATCGTAGGTACCACCTAGCCAAGGGGCAGCTCCGCCAGATTTCCATAAGTCACCTGGCCAAGTTTGACCTGGTTTGCCGCCGGATATACCGTTTTCGATTTTTTGACCATCTTTCCAGATGTAACCCATATGACCTTCAACGGTCGGACGTTCCCATACGATTGCACCATTGGTCGCGTCAAACGCGGTGACTCTGCCAACGACACCAAATTCACCGCCTGAGATACCCGTGATGACTTTACCTTTGACTACAATTGGCGCAGCGGTGATTGAGTAGCCTTCTTTGTAGTCCGCTACAGTTTTTTTCCATACGGTTTTACCCGTGTCCTTGTTCAGAGCGACTAACTTTGCATCTAGGGTGCCAAAGATGACCAGATCGCCATACAGAGCGGCGCCGCGGTTGATGACGTCACAACACGGCATAATGCCATCTGGTAGACGCGCATCATACTGCCATAGCTCTTCGCCGGTACGTGCATCGATCGCATACATACGGGAGTATGAACCCGTAATGTACATTACGCCGTCTTTGATTAGGGGTTGAGACTCTTGACCACGTTGTTTCTCTCCACCCAGAGAAAATGCCCAAGCTGGACGCATTTCATCGACTGTGTCGCCATTGATCTTGGCAAGAGGACTGTATCGTTGGCCTTTCAGTCCGAGCCCGTAGGAAACGACATCTTCCGTCGTCATTTGGTCGTTGGTAATGTCTTTATCTGTCACATTAGCATTGACCGCTTGGCTAAGTGCTAATGCTAAGCAACTAATGCTAAACAGCTTCATGCTCTTGTTCGCTTTCATCATCATTGTCCCTCGATGGATTGTGAGTTAACAGGTTTAGGTATTCGACCGCTATGTCTGGATTCGGCGAGTCCTAGGTTGAATGTTGTATTTGCCGCTGTGCTTTCGGTGTTCTTGGTTACTCTCTTCGAAAGAGAGCCGGTGTATTGCCAGAGTATGTGTTCGTAACTCCTGTGCCTATTCGCCTGCGGTAGGGTTCCAATTCATCACTTAGTCGTAGGCGTTTAGGGGGATCAGTAGGAGGTCGGCGGTTGGTAAAGCGCATGGTATTGTTCAAATATCGCCTGCATTTGACCTTGCTCTACCATGGCTTGAACAATGTCGCCCACTGCGTATCCAAGTTGTCGATATTGGCTTTTTACAGCCATACCGATCTCCCATTGTTGTTGTCCGAGCATTGGGAACGCGTTAGTGGCGAGTTGGTATTTGGGGTCATTAAGCTCACCTTGTAGGTATGAAATTTGGCTACGCAATCCCATTGCAGCGTCAACCTGACCCATTTTCATTGCGCCGACTGCCTCAGGCGTTGAAGGGAAATGATGGGCACTGTCACGCATCCTGCCACCGAGAGCGGAGGAGAGATAGAACTGTGGTATTGAGTCCACTTCGACACCAATTGTGTGGTATTGAAAGACTGCCATTGTCGCAACAGATTCAATTTTTTCGCTGTCGTAAATGATTTGCCATGACTCGATATGATAGGGGGCAAACATATGGACTTGTTCGTGGACCAACTCTCCAATGTCATCACGACTTAGTGCGTAAGATTTGTCGTAGGGAACACGCAACATAAGGTCTGCAACGGTGCGTTCTAGGTAGTGACCTTTCCAAAGATTGTTCCTTAAATCGTCTTCGACATTCTCATCGGCCGTCATCCACTTTAATCTCAGCTCAACATTCAACTGTTTCGCGATTTGTTGGGCAATTTCTACATCAATGCCTCGTGGAGTATCACCGTCTAGGTATGAGAACGGCGCGTAGTCTCGATAAACAGCAATCGAGATAAAATGACTTGCAATGATGTCATCGTAAGAACGAGCGAAGCAGGCGGCGGTGCTTGCGAGTAAACACGCCGCCAAGCATAGTTGTTTAAATATCTTCACTGATAGACTCTAACCAAGTTTTAATAGACCAAAGTGCCTCTTGAGAAAGGTGTTCCGTCATTTTTGGCATGTAGACTGCGCCGTTACGAACCGCACCGTTTTGGACTCGATATCCGAACCATTCATCACCGTCAAAATCTGGTGTCAGAAACCTAAGGTCGGGAGCGATACCCCCTGAAATCCCTTCTAGTCCATGACACCGGGCACAGTTCTGGTTGTAAGCAGATGCGCCGAGGTTAATGATGCTTTTTAGTGTTTCACCCGTTTGATTTCGATAAGGGTTTTCAGCGATCCACTCTTCCCCCAACTGTGGCAGTTCCGAGGTATCGATTGATTGAGGTGTTACTGCGCCATGTGCGTGTAAATTAAATGAACTCGCCAATAATATTGGGCCGATGATTAGACTTGGTTTCAATAGCTTCACGGTGATCTCCTTGCACTCATTTCTATTTGATTTTCTGGCTTCAATATTAGTGAGCAACAAGGTTGATTCTAATTACACTTTGGTTCGGTTCTTTCTCATCCTTTAGTAGGTTGTTCGGTGGGCATTTGTGAGGGAATTGTTTCTATGTGTTTGATTAATTTGTAATTAATCTTTATTTCTCGTCGTTTTAGGGAGATTTTAAACATCAATAAGTTTGATATAAGCTAATCAGCATTGGTTAGGTCGGATAAATAAAAATAGGAAGTTAGGATGGGAAATGTAAATAAAATATCTTTGATTGTCTGTGCACTTTTATTGTTTTTTATTTCTACTATTTCTTCCGCAAAAACTATTGAGCCAATTAGTATTAATATCGTTTATTTAAAACAAAATATTAAACGTCCACCTGCATTATCTAATGTGATAGAGCAAGCTCCCGATAGTGGTTATCAGGGGGCTCAGGTCGGAGTTGCTGACGCAAATAGTACGGGAAAATTTCTCAAACAAAGCTTTCAGGTGACGTATTCCGAGGCTGAGACGCTTGATGAAATGCTTGCCAAGTTACAATCCTTGTATCAACAAGGGGAGCGCTTGTTTGTTGTGGATGTTTCAAGTCAGGCACTGATTAAAGCTGACCTTTGGGCGTCTGATAAATCGGTGCTGCTGTTTAACGTTAACGATTCGTCTGATCTGTTTCGTAGCCAGCAGTGTCTCTCTTCAGTTCTTCACACCACTCCAAGTAACGCGATGCGATCAGATGCGATAGCCCAGTGGCTATTAAGTAAACGGCTAAATCAGGTGTTACTGGTGAGTGGCGCTCAAGAGGAAGATATTGAGCTCAGTGAGTCATTTAAACGTTCGGCAAAACGCTTTGGGCTTGAACTGCTGGAAGAAAAACAATGGACATTTGATTCAGACTTGCGTCGTAGCGCTCAGCAGGAAGTGCCACTGTTTACACAGACGTTAAAAGAATATGACGTGGTTTATGTCGCTGATAAGCGCAAAGATTTTGCAGAGTATCTCCCATTTAACACGTATCTGCCAAGGCCTGTTGTTGGCTCAGCGGGGCTAGAGGCGCTTTCATGGCATTTCGTCATCGAGCAATGGGGCGCGGCACAATTGCAGAAACGTTTTTATCAGCAGGCACATCGACCGATGAACGAACTGGATTTTAGTGCTTACCTAGCGGTGCGAAGCATTGGTCAGGCGGTACACAAACAACAAACGGCTGATACTCGTCAAATTGCCGGCTTCATCAAATCGGAACAATTTGAGTTAGCTGCCTACAAGGGAAGAAAGCTCAGCTATCGGTCATGGAATGGTCAACTAAGAATGCCTATAGCACTGGTTCAACCCCATGGTCTAGTCTCACTTTCTCCACAAACTGGGGTGCTACACCCAAGAACTGAACTCGATACTCTCGGATTTGATGTCGAGGAAACACACTGCGTTTCGAAAAAGGAGCTTTTATGAAACCTCGTTTGATTGTTACCTGTCTGTTTGGCGCGTTGATAGGGCTGATTCCTATGTTATCTCATGCTTCGGAGCAGGCTTATGTAACGAACGAAAAAGATGATGATATTTCCGTAATTGATATGACCTCCCTAAAGGTCATCAAGCAAATTCCGGTCGGGCAACGACCACGAGGTATCATTTTCAATCATGATCAAACGCTCGCTTACATCTGTGCCAGTGATTCAGATACGATTCAAATCCTCGATCTGAAAACCGAACAGATTATCGGTGAGCTTCCATCGGGTGAAGACCCAGAAACCATCGCACTGCATCCTGATGGTAAAACCATCTATACCGCCAACGAAGATGATGCGTTGTTGACTGTGATTGATATTGAAACTCGCTCAGTCAAGACGCAAATTGATGTGGGAGTCGAACCGGAAGGTCTCGCAGTGAGCCCTGATGGAAAAATAGTCATTGTGACGTCTGAAACGACCAATATGGTTCACTGGATAGATGCAGAAACCAACCAAAACTTTGACAACACCTTAGTCGCAGAAAGACCGAGATCGGCCATGTTCTCAAAAGACAGCAAACGCTTATGGGTCAGTTCTGAAATCGGTGGTGAGTTAGTGGTGATTGATGTTGCGACTCGTAAAATCATCAAGACCTTCACCTTTGAGATCGATGGTATTCATAAAGACAGGGTGCAACCTGTCGGAGTTGAGCTCAGCGATGACGGTAAGTATGCCTATGTCGCTTTAGGACCAGCCAATCATGTAGCGGTCATTAATCGTGATGATCTGAGTATTGAAGAATACCTACTCGTTGGTCGTCGTGTGTGGCAACTGGGCTTCAACAAAGACCAGAGTTTACTTCTGACCACAAATGGAGTCAGCGGTGATGTATCGGTTATCGATACCAATAAGCACAAGGTTGTGAAGTCGGTGAAAGTTGGCCGCTATCCTTGGGGTGTTGCGATCAAGGATGTGCTATGACGTTGACCGTCTCCGATTTGAACTACGACTACGGTCGTCAGCCAGTACTAAAACACGTGAACTTATCACTTCTCTCGGGCTTTAACCTGCTGTTAGGCCCGAATGGAGCCGGTAAGAGTACCTTGTTCTCGTTACTGACGGGTCTCTATATTAGTCAGAAAGGTCAGATTGCTTATGGCGGACTTGACCTGATTGAACATCCCCGCGCTGTTCGCGCTCTGCTGGGGGTCGTCTTTCAACAAAGTACCTTAGACCTGGATTTGACGGTTAAACAAAATCTGATTTATCACGCCTCATTGCATGGGCTATCGGCCAGTCAAGCATTAGAAAATATTGGCGACATTCTCGCTGACCTAAAGCTATCACAACGTTTAAATGACCGTGTTCGAACATTGAATGGAGGACATAGAAGGCGTCTAGAAATCGCTAGAGCTTTAATGCATCAACCTAAATATCTTCTCCTCGATGAGCCAACAGTGGGATTGGATAATGAAAGCCGACAATTGATTATTTCTCATATTCGAAAACTGGCTCATGCCAGAGGAATCTGTGTTGTCTGGACGACACATTTGATGGATGAAGTCAGTGATATGGATAACTTGATTGTGCTGAATCGAGGCGAAGTAAAAGCTCAGGGTATCTGCGAGCAACTATGTCGCCACCACGGTGTGGAGCATGTTTACCAGCTTTATCACATACTGACAGACAGTGCGGAGATCATGTGAGTTATCGACAATACCATTACGGCTTCACTGGCGTGATTAAACGAGAGTTTCTGCGCTTTTTGCAGCAAAGAAGCCGTTTGCTCAGCGCGTTAATTAGACCTCTGCTTTGGCTGCTAGTGTTTGCGGCTGGTTTTCGTGCCGCTCTGGGGGTATCTATTATGGAGCCTTATGGTACCTACATTACCTACCAGCAATATATTGCACCTGGCTTATGTTGCATGATCGTGTTGTTCAACGGCATGCAAAGTTCGCTTTCGATGGTGTACGACCGTGAAATGGGCAGTATGAAACTGCTTTTGATGAGTTCCTTGCCTAGACCTTTATTGCTGTTGTCTAAATTAGTTGCAACAGCCGTACTTTCATTACTCCAGGTATGTATTTTTCTGCTGATTGTACAGATGGTTGGGGTTGATACCCCCTTAGTTGGTTACTTAACAGCGATTCCGGCGATATTTTTAATTTCATTTTTTCTTGGCGCGCTTGGTCTTTTGTTATCGAACATGATCAAGCAGTTGGAAAACTTCGCAGGGGTGATGAACTTTGTCATCTTTCCGATGTTCTTTCTATCCAGTGCTCTCTATCCGCTGTGGAAAATGAAAGAGGCAAGTTTGTGGTTGTTTTGGCTTTGTAGCTTTAATCCATTTAGTTATTGCGTTGAATTACTTCGCTTTGCGCTCTATCAGCAACTGAATACCGAAGCCTTTGCTGTAGTGATGACAGCGACCCTTGTTGTGTCTGTTGTCGCAATTTATAGCTTTGAACCTAAACAGGTCAGTCGTCGAGGTTAGTATGCTTGTAGAAGGTAAAAGGGCGCTATACCCGCCGATTGAACCCTATCATCGTCAGCTTGTGGAGATGGATGCCGCAACTGGAGAGCAACGTCATCAAATCTATATTGAACAGTGTGGTAACCCAAATGGAATACCCGTTGTGTTTCTTCATGGTGGTCCAGGATCTGGTTGTCGGCCATCGCATCGACGACTGTTTGATCCGCGTAAGTACCGCATCATTCTGTTTGACCAACGTGGTTGTGGTCGTTCAACACCTTATGGTTGCATCAAAGACAATACTAGCGCACATCTAGTCGCCGATATGGAACAGATCAGGCTGCAACTCAAGGTCAATAAATGGATTTTGTTTGGTGGATCTTGGGGAGCGACGCTCGCTCTGCTCTATGCTCGGCAGCATGCCAATAGAGTCGCGGGTTTAGTGTTGCGGGGTGTTTTTCTTGGGCGTAAACAGGATATTGATTGGTTTTATGGTCATTCGGGAGCTGCGAGGTTTTTTCCTTTACAGTGGCGTCAGTTAATGCAGTTACTGAGCAAGGAAGAGCAAAGCGCGCCTTTAGAGAGCATCTATCGTTATCTCACTAGTGGCAATCCAGTAATAAAACTCAAATTAAAGATGGCGCTCGAAAACTGGGAGCGCCAATTAGTGTCCTTGTCACCATTATCGAGTCAAAGCACGTTAGACCCTGAACGGATAGCTCTGGACGATTCAAAGTTGATCCAACTGCATTACTGTGTCCATGACTGTTTTATCGACCAACCAATTCTTTCACAACCTCTCTCTTTAGCCGATGTGCCATGCCATATCCTCCACGGACGGTACGATATGGTTTGTCCGTTAGAGCAAGGGTGGGCCTTATTTCAGCACAATCGTACATTTGAGTTGGATATTATTCCTTTATCGGGCCATGTCGCTAGTGAACCTCTGATGCAGGACGCATTGATCACTTTGATGGACCAGTTGACCTGTCAGTGGAGTGGGGGAGAACGGATAAAATAAAACGGCCGACATCATAATGATATCGGCCGTTTGTGGTTAGAACAGTGCAAGTTGTTATGCGCGCTTCTCTTTTAGTACGTAGTTGACACCCTCAATCTCGATGTCAGACTTCGCTTTACAAATGCACGGCAAAATCTCTTTCTCTTGCGTGTAAGCCATTGCAAAACCAACGTACTCCACTTCACCAGAAACGAGGGTGCAGCGGCAAGCGCCACAATGACCGTCTCGACAGTTATATTCTGGCTCTAACCCAGCGTTTTCCATCGTTTCCAAAATGGTATTTGATGGGTGAGACTGGATAGCGGTGAGGCCGTTAATTTTGATATTGGGCATTACAGTTCAAAGTCCTTAAAGTCGTCCGCACGAACATCACTGTCGATCTGACCGACAAGGTAAGATGAGATTTCTGCTTCTTGCGGTGCAACCTGCACGTTGTCTGAAGATAACCATGCATTGATCCAAGGAATCGGGTTAGATGTCGCTTCAGGGTAAGCTGCATCAAGACCGACAGCCTGCATACGGATGTTGGTGATGTATTCAACGTATTGGCAAAGAATGTCTTTGTTCAGACCGATCATCGAGCCATCTTTGAATAGGTATTCCGCCCACTCTTTCTCTTGCTCTGCTGCTGCTTTGAACAGGTCGAAACACTCTTGCTTACACTCTTCAGCGATTTGCATGAATGAGAAGTCATCCTGACCGTTGCGCAGTAGATTGATCATATGCTGAGTGCCGGTTAGGTGAAGCGCTTCATCACGAGCAATTAGCTTGATGATTTTAGCGTTACCTTCCATAAGCTCACGTTCAGCAAATGCGAATGAACAAGCAAAACTTACGTAGAAACGAATGGCTTCTAATGCGTTAACCGACATTAGACACACATATAGTTTCTTCTTCAGGTCATGCAGTTTAATTGTGATCTCTTCACCGTTAATTTGATGAGTACCTTCGCCATAGCGGTGGTAGTCATTGGTCATTTTAATCAGATCATCGTAGTAGTGAGAAATGTCTTCAGCACGTTTTAGGATATGCTCGTTCTCAACGATATCGTCAAATACCAAACCAGGATCGTTCACGATATTACGGATGATATGCGTGTATGAACGAGAGTGAATCGTTTCAGAGAAAGACCAAGTCTCAATCCAAGTTTCTACTTCTGGTAGTGACACCAGTGGAAGTAGTGCAACGTTCGGGCTACGACCTTGGATAGAATCAAGCAAGGTTTGGTATTTTAGGTTAGAGATGAAAATGTGTTTTTCATGCTCTGGTAGCTTGTTGTAATCGATACGGTCGCTAGATACGTCAACTTCTTCTGGACGCCAGAAAAATGAAAGCTGCTTTTCGATCAGCTTTTCGAAAATCTCAAATTTCTGTTGGTCGTAGCGCGCTACGTTTACTGACTGACCTAAGAACATTGGTTCTCTTAGCTGGTCATTTTTATTTCGGTTAAAAGTACTGTAAGCCATGATGCCTCAATTCCTTTTATGCCCCTCGTTACAAGAGGGGCGAATAATTTGTTATGCCTTAGCCACTGAAAGTGGGCCAGGGATTAAATCTTACAACCGCCGCCTGCGCAATCGTCATCTTGTGGTTGTACAGCGTCTTTCTGGTCGTCGCTCGCACCATCACGTGTGTTATGGTAGTAAAGCGTCTTAACACCGAACTTGTACGCAGTAAGAAGATCTTGCAGCAGTTTCTTCATCGGTACTTTACCGCTTTCGAAACGCGTTGGGTCGTAGTTGGTGTTTGCAGAGATAGCTTGGTCGACAAACTTCTGCATGATACCAACTAGGTGCAAGTAACCTTCGTTCGAACCAATGTTCCACAGTAGCTCGTAGTTGTTTTTGTATTCAGTGAACTCAGGAACAACTTGCTTCAAGATACCATCTTTAGATGCTTTCACTGATACGTAGCCACGTGGCGGCTCAATACCGTTAGTCGCGTTAGAAATCTGAGAAGAGGTCTCAGAAGGCATCAACGCAGTTAAGGTAGAGTTACGCAGACCATGTGTCATGATCTCTTGGCGTAGGCCATCCCAGTCATAGTGCAGAGGCTCATCACAGATCTTATCAACGTCTTTCTTGTAAGTGTCGATAGGTAGTAGACCTTTCGCGTAGTTTGTCTCTTCAAATAGAGGACACTTACCTTGCTCTTTTGCTAGTGCTACTGATGCTTTCAACAAGTAGTATTGAATTGCTTCAAATGTACGGTGAGTTAGGCCGTTTGCGCTGCCATCAGAGTATTTCACGCCGTTCTTAGCAAGGTAGTATGCGTAGTTGATAACGCCCACACCTAGAGTACGACGGTTCATAGTAGATTTGTACGCCGCTGGAAGAGGGTAGTCTTGGTAATCAAGCAGTGCGTCAAGAGCGCGAACAACAAGATCTGACAGCTCTTCAAAATCATCTAGCGACTTAATAGAACCCAAGTTAAATGCAGACAGAGTACACAGTGCGATTTCGCCTGAATCATCTTCAACGTTCGTTAACGGTTTGGTTGGCAGTGCAATCTCAAGACACAAGTTAGACTGACGAACTGGTGCAACTTCAGCATCAAATGGGCTGTGAGTATTACAGTGGTCAACGTTCTGAATGTAGATACGACCTGTAGAGGCACGTTCTTGCATCAAGATAGAGAACATCTCAATTGCTTTAACGGTCTCTTTCTTGATTGATGGATCATTTTCATATTGAACGTATAGGCGCTCAAACTCATCTTGGTTCTGGAAGAATGCGTCGTAAAGTCCAGGAACGTCAGAAGGCGAGAATAGCGTGATGTTGCCACCCTCAACCAAACGTTGATACATCAAACGGTTCAACTGAACGCCGTAGTCCATATGACGAACACGGTTTTCTTCTACACCACGGTTGTTTTTCAGCACCATAAGTGCTTGAGATTCACCGTGCCATAGTGGGTAAAATACGGTTGCTGCACCGCCACGAACGCCGCCCTGAGAACAACATTTCACCGCAGTTTGGAAATACTTGTAGAACGGGATACAACCAGTGTGGAATGCTTCGCCGCCACGGATCTCTGAACCTAGAGCGCGGATGCGACCTGCGTTGATACCGATACCAGCACGTTGTGATACGTAACGAACGATAGAGCTCGCCGTTGCATTGATAGAATCTAAGCTATCACCACACTCGATCAGTACACATGAACTGAACTGACGAGTAGGAGTACGTACACCAGACATAATTGGTGTAGGTAGAGAAATTTTGAATGTTGAAGTCGCATCGTAGAAACGCTTGATGTAATCAAGACGAGTCTCTTTTGGATACTTAGCAAACAAACAAGCCGCAACAAGAATGTATAGGAACTGAGCACTTTCGTAGATCTGACCTGATACGCGGTTCTGTACAAAGTACTTACCTTCTAGCTGTTTAACAGCAGCGTATGAAAAGTCTAGGTCACGTTTGTGGTCTAGGTAATCATCTAGCTCATCCAGCTCTGCTTTGGTGTAGTCTACCAGAATGTGCTTGTCGTATTTGCCCATTTCAACAAGATGAGATACATGATCATATAACGTTGGTGGCTCATACTGACCGTACGCTTTTTTACGCAGGTGGAATACAGCGAGTCGAGCAGCAAGGTATTGGTAGTCAGGCGTCTCTTCTGAGATTAAGTCAGCCGCTGATTTGATGATAGTTTCATGAATATCAGAGGTTGTAATACCGTCATAGAACTGAATGTGAGCGCGCAGTTCTACTTGAGATACAGAGACGTTATCTAGACCTTCTGCAGCCCAGGTAATAACGCGATGGATCTTTTCAAGATCAATACTTTCTTTGCGTCCGTTACGCTTTGTAACGGTAAGTTGTTGGTTCATTCTGCTTCATTTCCCTAACAAAACTGATTAAAGCCGGATTTTTGTGTAATTCTTGTAAAATTCGTTCCGGCTTTGTGATCAAAGTCTATCTATATATTGTAGTACAAACACAACATATAGGGGTGCACCGAGGTGCGGATTACAAGATAGTGCTATCCCCACTGTATTTCAAGTTGCAGATCTTGGATGACTTGTGGATAACTAACAAAAATGAAAAAAACAGTAAGTGTCTACTAACCGATGAAGTTAGAGCAGCAAAGATTGTGTAAAACTGCACTTTGAGGATCGGTTTAGAAGTAACCATAAACAAAAAAAAATCCCTTGATCTTTACTCAATTTTGAGTGCGATTATTGAGTTGATTAAATTGGAATCAGATCGACAAAAATAGGTTAAAAAAGAACTAAAAAAGGCGGTGAGCTTGTGCTACCGCCTTAAAAATAACCTTGTCTTTAATCAGGTGAAATTTGTTAAAACTTTTGAGTGTGGACGATGTAGTTCACGTCAACATTTCGACCTAATTTGTAGGTGTCGGTAAGAGGGTTGTAGTGCAGACCTGTTATCGCCATTTCGGTCAAATCGGTGTGATCGACCATCTTAATCAGCTCTGCGGGACGGATAAACTTCTCGTGGTCATGAGTTCCTTCAGGAACGATTTTAAGCAGCTTCTCTGCACCCACAATCGCAAACAGATACGACTTAACGTTACGGTTGAGCGTAGAGAAGAATACGTGACCACCCGGCTTTACAAGTGCTGCACATGAGCGAATGACTGACTGAGGGTCAGGAACATGTTCTAGCATCTCCATACAGGTCACAACATCGTACTTACCGGCATTGTCGACAGCGTGATCTTCGATAGTGCTCTGGATGTAAGTGAGTTTAGTTCCTGTTTCAAGAGCATGAAGACGAGCAACTTCAAGGGGCTCTTTACCCATATCTAGACCCGTCACCACGGCACCTTGCTTTGCCATGCTTTCAGCAAGAATACCGCCGCCACAACCCACATCGAGTACGGTTTTTCCAAATAAGCCATCAGCCTTGTCAAGAACATAGTCTAAACGTAATGGGTTGATTTGGTGTAGAGGCTTAAATTCGCCCTCTAAATCCCACCAGCGTGAGGCCATATCCTCAAACTTCTTAATTTCATTTGGATCGACGTTTTGTGATTGGGTCATAACAACTCTATTAATTAACCAGCTTCCTTGAATGGGGGCATTATACCCTTTAAATGATAACTCTCCACAAGGAGGGGGCACTTTTATCGATTATTGAACAAAATGTAGCCACTAATCAGCAAGATATAAGATCAGTGTGCAATTTCTCGGCGTTTGATTCACAACCAACCTCACAACCTGATAAAAGGAGAGGGAAAGTAATGCCGAACCACTGAATTGTATGTTATATTTTTGCACCTTAAGCGTATTGTACATACGATCTATAAATAGAGGGATAATGGCTCTATGAGCGATCTAGCGAAAGAGATCACGCCCGTAAACATTGAAGATGAGCTTCGAGGTTCATACCTAGACTATGCGATGTCAGTTATCGTTGGTCGTGCTCTTCCAGATGTGCGTGATGGCCTAAAGCCTGTACACCGCCGCGTTTTGTTCGCGATGAATGTACTTGGTAACGATTGGAATAAACCATACAAAAAATCTGCCCGTGTTGTTGGCGACGTAATCGGTAAATATCACCCACATGGTGATAGCGCTGTGTACGATACTATCGTACGTATGGCACAGCCGTTTTCGCTCCGTTACATGCTAGTCGACGGTCAAGGTAACTTCGGTTCGATCGATGGTGACTCAGCGGCGGCAATGCGTTACACCGAAGTTCGCATGGCGAAAATCGCCCACGAACTTCTCGCAGACCTAGATAAAGAGACAGTGGACTATGTACCGAACTATGACGGTACTGAACAAATTCCAGCTGTTCTACCTACAAAAATTCCTAACCTGCTGGTAAACGGTGCTTCTGGTATCGCGGTAGGTATGGCAACCAACATCCCACCACATAACCTTGGTGAAGTGATTGATGGCTGTCTTGCGTACATCAATAATGAACAAATCACTATTGATGAGCTGATGGATTACATTCCAGGTCCAGACTTCCCAACAGCAGCGCTCATCAGCGGTCGCAAAGGTATCGTTGATGCCTACAAGACTGGCCGTGGCAAAATCTACATGCGTTCTAAAGCGGAAATCGAGACAGAAAAGAATGGTAAAGAGACCATCATTGTTACCGAGATCCCTTATCAGGTAAACAAAGCTCGCTTGATTGAAAAGATTGCTGAGCTTGTAAAAGATAAGAAAGTAGAAGGCATTAGTGCACTGCGCGACGAGTCTGATAAAGACGGTATGCGCATTGTTATCGAATGTAAGCGCGATGCAGTAGGCGAAGTGGTTCTAAACAACCTTTACGCTCAAACTCAGTTGCAGACAACGTTCGGCATCAACATGGTTGCACTGAACAATGGTCAACCTCAGCTATTCAACTTGAAAGACATGTTGAAGTGCTTCGTTGATCACCGCCGTGAAGTTGTGACTCGTCGTACTATCTACGAATTACGTAAAGCGCGCGATCGTGCACATATCCTAGAAGGTTTGGCACTAGCGTTAGCGAACATCGATGAAATCATCGACCTTATCCGTAACGCACCAACACCAGCTGAAGCTAAAGCAGGCTTGGTTGCTCGCGGTTGGGATTTGGGTAATGTGGCGGCGATGCTAGAGCGCGCTGGTACTGACGCAGCTCGTCCAGATTGGCTCGAAGCTCAATACGGTATCCGTGATGGTCTGTACTTCCTGACAGAAACTCAAGCACAAGCAATTCTAGATCTACGTCTACACAAGCTAACAGGTCTTGAGCACGAGAAAATTCTTGATGAATACAAGCAACTTCTAGAAGAGATTGCTGAACTGATGCACATCCTTGCAAGTACAGAACGCTTGATGGAAGTGATCCGTGAAGAACTTGAATCTGTTCGTGATGCGTTTGGTGATGTTCGTCGTACAGAAATCACTGCTGCAAGCCATGACATTGACATGGAAGAGCTGATTGCTCGTGAAGACGTAGTAGTAACACTTTCTCACGAAGGTTACGTTAAATACCAAATCCTAAGCGATTACGAAGCTCAGCGTCGTGGTGGTAAAGGTAAGAGCGCGACTAAGATGAAAGAAGAAGACTACATTGAACGTCTTCTAGTGGCGAATACCCACGACAACATCCTATGTTTCTCTACTCGCGGTAAGACATACCGTCTGAAAGTGTACCAACTACCGCTAGCAAGTCGTACTGCACGTGGTAAACCAATCGTCAACATTCTTCCACTGGAAGAAGGCGAGCGTATTACAGCGATTCTGCCAGTTTCTGAGTTCAGTGCCGATAAGTTTATCTTTATGGCGACTGGAGACGGTACGGTTAAGAAAACTTCACTGGATCAGTTTGCAAACGTTCGTTCAAACGGTCTGATTGCGGTTAACCTACGTGAAGATGACTCTTTGATCGGTGTTGACATTACAGACGGTCAAAGTGACATCATGCTGTTCTCTAAAGCGGGTAAAGTTGTTCGCTTTAGTGAAGATAAAGTACGTGCAATGGGACGTACGGCGGCAGGTGTTCGTGGTATGAAACTGGCCGATGACGATCAAGTCGTATCGCTAATTGTTCCTTCTAACGAGGGTGACATCCTGACTGTGACTCAAAACGGTTTTGGTAAGCGTACTGAACTTGCAGAGTACCCAATCAAAGGACGCGCAACACAAGGTGTAGTTTCAATCAAGGTTTCTGAACGTAACGGCCCTGTGGTTGGTGCGGTTCAGGTAGAAGAAGGCGACGAGATGATGATGATCACCGACGCTGGAACCTTGGTTCGTACACGCGTAGCGGAAGTAAGCCAAGTGGGTCGTAACACTCAAGGTGTCACGCTCATCCGTACTTCAGCAGATGAAAGCGTTGTTGGTCTACAGCGAATCGACGAAGTTGAAGAAGCTGAACTTCCTGAAGGTGAAGAGGGTGTTGAAGGTGAACAAGCGGTATCACCAGAAGCTCCAGAGGCACCAGAAGCTGACCAAAAAAGTGATGATACTGAAGCCTAAGCTAAAGTAATAATCTAATAAATGAGAAATGCCAGACGAAAGTCTGGCATTTTTTTTGTCTTTTTATTTAAGGTGATAGAGGTCATAGGATCACTTTCGACTATGCTTTAGATTAGTAGTATAACCATTTAATGGTATTGTGTTCTGTTTAATGGTTGTGCATACTGTATGCTTCTTGGTCATTTATAGACTTATTTGCAGGCGTTTTTAGTGAGGAGGGCTGAGTGCAGTTGAAGCATTTCAATCGAATAGTGGAATATGGTGTAACAGCCTTTTTCTTTATTTCTGTTGCCCTAATAACCTATACGCTTATCTCTGAACATAAGTCTATCAGTCTGCTTTACACTGCGTTTCCTATTGCTATGTTGGTCGCTTACTTTTCATCTCGTAGGCGAATTAAAATTATCGCGAGTTTGGTCTCTTTATTCTTGATCTTCGGAGGTTCGATTATCGAACCTTTAGAGATGGATGCCATTGAAGAAAGCTTACTTGTGTTACCTCTTTGCTACATCATCTTGTTTCCAGGTTCACTGTGGCCAATCGCGGTGGGACTCGGACTGATAGTCAGTTACCTTATAGATCTTCCTGCTGAAGAGTTTGATGAGTTCGTCGAAGATGCGATTGAAGTACTCTTTATTACGATATTTGCCACAGTGATGACCTTCTATCAGCAAAAAGCGAAAAAGCAATCACGCTTGTATAAGCGGGCAAGTTTGACTGACTATCTGACCAATCTGCCTAATCGTAAGTCCTTTTTCCAAGCGGTGAGTGACCTTAATGCCAGTGATAAGATGGACTATGCAGCGATTCAGGTCGGCTTGAACAACTTAAAGAAAGTGAATGATGATTTGGGCTACGGTTATGGTGATGAACTGCTGTATCAATTCGCTTGTCACATTAAAAGACTTGTAGGTCGAAACGGAAAACTATTTCGTTTAGGCGGTGATGAACTGATTATCTTGGTTGCCTGCGAAAACGGCGACCTTGATGAAGTGAATAAACTTATCGATCGACTTGAGGCGCATCATGACACAGTGTGTAAAATCCACAACACTTCGCACAGACTGAGATACAGAGGAGGATGTGCTCTACTAAGTGATGCGCAAAATAACATTAAAGTATGGGGGAAAAACGTCGATGCGGCTGTTGCTCGAGGCAAGCAGAACGAATCGATTCGTGTCCAATGGTACGATGATGAATTGATGAATGAGACGATTCGTGCACATCAGATTGAAATAGAACTCAAAGGTGCGATTGATAACCAGCAATTGTTCCTTGTCTATCAGCCAAAAGTCGATTTAGAAAGCAAGAAGATCGTTGGTGCGGAAGCTTTGATCCGCTGGCAGCATCCAGATTTAGGTCTTGTGGCCCCTAATGATTTTATTGGTGTTGCGGAGCGAACCGCGCAAATCATCCCAATCGGCCGATGGGTTTTCGAACAAGCTATTATTCAGGCAAAGGCTTGGCTAAATAAAGGCTCTCTGATCCCTATTTCTATCAATGTTTCCAGCGTTCAGTTTGCTCATGACGATATCTTTCCTTACATCACCGAGCAGCTAGCGAAACACAAGTTGCCGGCCAATTGTTTGCAGATTGAAATCACCGAAACCGCAATGATGGATAGGCATTCTCAAGTTGCTCAGACTTGTAAACAACTGCAAGACTTAGGGGTCACGATAGCCATTGATGATTTTGGCGTGGCGTATTCTTCATTGAACTATCTAAAACATCTCCCTATCGATGTGGTCAAGATCGATAAGTCGTTTATTGATGACTGCGTAGAGGACGTCACCGACCATATGATTGTTCGAACCATAATCCAAATGGGGCATAACCTAAACAAAACGGTGATTGCCGAAGGGGTAGAAGTCGACGAGCAACTCGAATTACTGCGTCGGGAAAAGTGTCATCAGTATCAGGGTTACCTTTTTTCCAAGCCCATTTCTGCGGCAGAGTTTAATCAATTACTCACATAATCGTTGACGAATTGATGTCAAAAGTGAGGTATAGAGCGCTGTGGTGACGACATGCGCAAATATACCGTCATACGTTTATTAAAATTTCGAGATAACAATACGTTATCTTCGATCAAGATACTGACATTAATTAGTGCAAGCGTAAGAAATTGCCGATAAAATTCTCTTCCTGTCTGTTCCACTAATTGTATAGAAACCATGAAACTATCATTAAAACAAAAACTCATCGGCGCGAGTTTAGTCGCCGTTGTGCTGATGGCAAGCGCTTTGACGTGGCTATCCGCCGATCAACTATCAAAACAAACACGTAATGGTGTTAATGCACGCGCAGAAAGCTTAGCAAATGCGGCATCTGAAGGCATTTCAGACTGGATCTCGATCCGTAAAGATATTGCCAGTGCATTCAATGACTACAGCCGTGAAGCCGATGTGGTTCCGTTCCTGCAGCAAGCACGTAAAGCGGGTGGTTTTGATGACATTTTCCTTGGTACGCCAGAAGGCGGGATGTACCGCTCACACCCTGAACGTAATCGTGCTGATTACGATCCACGTGTTCGTCCTTGGTATATCGATGCGAGTAACGCGGGCAAACAGATCATTACCACAGCCTACACCGACGCAATCACCAATGCGTTACTAGTAACCATCGCTGAACCAATTCGTGCCAATGGGCAGTTTGTTGGTGTGGTTGGTGCTGATGTACTTATCGACCAGTTAATAAATGACGTCATCAACTTGGATGCTGGTAAGAACGCATACGCAATGTTGATTGATGCTCAAGATGGCACATTCTTAGCTCACCCTGACAAATCATTCTCTTTAAAGCCAACGACCACTCTTTCTAAACAACTAACTTTGCGTGAGATCGAAGAGCATGCTAATACAGGTTCAGTAGCAACGCTTGAGCGTAATGGTCAAGAGAAGCTCTACTTTTTTACTAAGGTGCCAGACACTCAGTGGATCTTTGCGATTGAGATGGACCGTGCAACGGAAGAAGCGGCACTGACGGAGTTGCTACAAAGTTTGATCATCACGGCTGTGGTTATCACCTTAATTGTGATTGCACTTGTTTCATGGCTAGTTAGTTACTTGTTCAATGATTTGGTGCGTGTTTCAAAAGCTCTGGAAGAGATCGCGTCGGGTGAAGGCGACTTGACTCAACGTCTTGAACCACGCAGCGATGATGAAGTGGGGCAGTTAGCGAATAACTTCAACATCTTTGTTGGAAACATGCATGCGATGGTATCTAAGCTAAGTGTGGTTTCCGCTTCACTTTCAGAACAGTCTAAGCAGACAGCGATGCAAGCTGAAGAACGTAGTGCTCGTATCCGACTACAACAAGATGAAATCAATATGGTCGCGACCGCGATCAATGAGATGGCAGCCGCAACCCAAGAGATCGCAGGCAATGCCGATCACACAGCGCAAAACTCTAGCGAGGCTGTAACCGCTTGTATCCACGGTGGAGAGCAAGTCGTTCAAACTCAAGGCTCTATTCAAAATCTAGCCACAGAAGTGAGTGTCGCGACAGAAGTTATTCAAGAATTGGAGCAACACGGACACAGCATCAGCACCATCTTGTCGACGATTCAAGACATTGCAGAACAAACCAACTTATTAGCATTGAACGCAGCAATCGAAGCGGCGCGTGCTGGTGAACAAGGTCGTGGTTTTGCGGTGGTAGCCGATGAAGTTCGAGTACTGAGCCAGCGTACACATGCGTCGACCAAAGAGATTCAGCAAATGATTGAAACTCTGCAAAACACGACAGGTAAAGCCGTCGGTATTATGGGCGACAGTCGCCAACTAGCCGATACCAGTGTGAGCGATGCAGACTCTGCTGCGGTGAGTTTGACACAAATTCAAACGGCGGTTGAACGTATCAGTGATATGGCGACTCAAATCGCTTCTGCTGCGGAAGAGCAAGCGTCTGTGACGTCTGAGATTACTCGTAATACCGTCGGTATCCGTGATGTTTCTAACGAACTCGCTGACGAAGCGCATGATGCAGCATCTCAAGCAGCTCAACTATCTGAGTTGTCTAACGAACTTGAGCAAGAAATCCAGCGCTTTAAACTCTAAGTGACCCAAGCACTATAAACTTGTTATGACCCCCAATTGTTGACTAAAAACATTGGGGGTCTTTTTATAGATGGTGTGTGTCCCTTCAACGCTCCCTTCAACGCTCTTTAACGGCTTTAACGAAATTCATAGCGCATATTTTCAATATTCACCTTGATGCATTTAGTGCGTTATTGTAACATGCTGTTTTTATTCAATTAGTTGGCTATAAAATGACAAAATTTACAGAATATAAAGTGGTTCACATTGTTGAAGGTGGTTGCGGTACAGTCTTACTTGGGGCTAGCGGTCTACCTGTACAGAAGATGGAAGCGGAGCTTAACAAATATGCACAAGAGGGCTGGCAAGTAGTGTTCCAAATCGTTGAACAGAAACGTTTTATGCTGTTTTGGAAACGAGAAGCTGTGATCATTACTCTGGGTCGCTAAGCTTGCTTAAGTACATCTCTTTGAAATTGATTCATCGCTACCAAGTTAGCGGTGGATCAAAGCAGCTTTTGAACATTGAATGTAATTTTGAGCCTACTTGCTCAGAATACACAAAACAATGTATTGCGAAGTATGGGGCAATAAAAGGTTGGAAGCTTGGTTTGGCGAGGATTAAGCGTTGTAACCAACCTGACCTTATTGAAAAAATATATGATGAGGTGCCGTAATGCGCTTATTTGAACCCATTGAGAAGCTAGAAGTAAACGAAGAACTATTAAGAAAACAGGTGAACTCATTACCTGACGCTCAGAAAAAAGAATTCTATCATCGCCAGTCCAAACAACTCAAAGACCCCGACACCTATGCCACATTGAACTGGTTTTTCCTCGGTGGTTTTCATCACTGCTATTTAGGCAAGTATTCATTATTTGCATTGGAGCTAACGCTGTTATTCGTAAGCATTGCTGGTCTTGTTCTAGGTCACACTAGTGCACTTCTAATTCTCGGATTGTTAGTCATCTATGAATTACCACAATTATTCTTTTCTCAAAAAATAGCAAGACAACACAACTATAAATTGTCTTGTGAAATTTTTAACGATGTCAGACGAAACTAGAAAAAAGAAAAGGACACACGCCATAAAGGATGAAGTAAGAGTGAGTTGTTGATACTTACGCCAAAGGT
Source organism: Vibrio sp. TRT 1302 (assembly GCF_050113875.1). Classification (NCBI taxonomy): domain Bacteria; kingdom Pseudomonadati; phylum Pseudomonadota; class Gammaproteobacteria; order Vibrionales; family Vibrionaceae; genus Vibrio; species Vibrio sp. TRT 1302. Next base: position 46,618 of record NZ_JBNJOF010000018.1, read on the forward strand.
TCAGCTCATGCGGGTTGCCGATTTTTGTTGGCATTCTTAACCTCATTGAATTACTCACTAAAGGGGCGTAAAGATGACAACTGCGAGAAGCCAACAGATCTGTGTTGATGCCACACCTTATTATCACTGCGTCTCTCGCTGTGTCAGGCGTAGTTTTCTGTGTGGAACAGATCCCATTACCCAGCAAAATTATGAGCACCGTAGAGCATGGGTGAAGCGAAAAATGATGGCGCTCTCGCAACTTTACTGCATTGACATCTGCGCCTACGCCATCATGAGTAACCACTACCATTTGGTCTTACATATCAATCGAAATAAAGCCCTAAATCTATCGGCTTATGAGGTGGTGGAGCGTTGGCAGCAAGCGCACAAACTGCCCAATATCGTATCGCGATGGTTGGAAGGGCAGCTCACTAGCAAGGCCGAGCTTGAAGTGTGCTCAGCGATTATCGAATCTTGGCGTGAGCGACTATGGAGCCTAAGTTGGTTTATGAAAGAGCTTAATTTTGAGATTGCTTGCCAAGCCAACAAAGAAGACCAATGCAAAGGACATTTCTGGGAAAGCCGCTTCAAAAGCCAGGCTCTACTTGATGAACAGGCGCTCGCTGCGGCTATGACGTATGTCGATTTAAATCCACTAAGAGCGGGAATCGCCCAAACACCAGAAACCTCCGATTACACCTCAATTAAAGCGAGGGTTGAGGCACTAAACAATCAGCAAGAGACGGCACCTTGTCTTCACCCGTTTGTTGGGAATGACAATAACCATCAACTTGATGGAATTCCTTTTAGGCTAATGGATTACTTCGAGCTAGTCGATTGGACAGCACGTCAATACCGAGAAGGTAAAGCGAATTTACATGAAGATACGCTACCAATATTGCAAAGGCTTAAGATCAATCAAGTAAACTGGCTTGAGAGTTGTACTCAATTAGAGCGTCTGCGATGCACAACAGTAGGTTGTACACAAAGTGCGGCGATTGCCAAACAGCTGATGAAACGAAAGCGAATCAACTTACTTCGGCTGGATAGTTAAACTATTAGCCAACCATTAAATCTCAAGCTAGAAACCCACACCAAACCACAAAAGTGAGTTTGGTGAGTCCCTCGTTTTTCAAAGAAGCCTCTATAGGCTCATTCACGTCCACAGTGGCTCACAGAACGTCATTCTTTTCTCTGCTGGGTAAACTGATACCGTTGCTACCGCTAAATTGTGGCAAGGGTATTAGTGTTATTTAAAGGTGCCTGTCCCCTTAACTTCCTACTTGGTGTGTGTCCCCTTAACTATTCTGTTCCACACGAGTGACCAGCAGTTGGTCTACTTTATAGTCATCAATGTCTACGACCTCAAATTTGTAGCCAGAGAAGGTGACCGAATCGGTACGACGAGGAATTTTTTTCAGCATAAACATCATAAAACCAGCGATGGTTTCGTAGTTTTGAGAGTGTGGTAATTCGTCAATTTGTAGCGTGCGCATCACATCGGTGATAGGCGTTACGCCATCGACCAGCCAAGAGTGCTCATCGCGAGCGACAATTTGCTCTTCACCTTCGGCCAACACCCAACTGCCCATTACTGCGCTTTGTAAATCATTAAACGTCACGACGCCAAGCACTAACGCGTATTCGTTCATCACCACCGAGAAGTCGACGCGATTGGTTTTAAAGTAATCCAATGCTTCGGATAAGCTCAACGTATCTGGGATGATAGGACAGGTTTGCACCACGCTGCTGCTTTTTAAGTCCAAAGTTTGCTCGTTAATGAGGCGAATCAACAGCTCAGTTGAATTGACGAAGCCCTTAATCGCATCAAGTTGTCCATCGCAAACAAGGAACTTGTGATGGGGGTTTTCGGCTATTTTACGTTTGAGCATGGTTTCATCGTCATCAAGAGAGAGAAATGCGATGCTTTCGCGTGGCGTCATAGCTGAAGTAACAGGAATGGATTGCATCTGGAACACGCTTTCCATCATCTGTTGCTCATTGGTATCGAGTACGCCCGCTTCTGCACCTGCATCCATAACCGCATAGATATCATCACTGGTGATGTCGTCATTGCGCTCCGCGGGAACGCGTAACAAGCGAAAAATCAGTGTCGCCAATCCGTTAAAGACCAATACGATAGGCTTGAGGATTAGAATGCACACCAATAGCGGCTTTACTAGGGTTAAAGCAACGGTTTCTGGCATCGCCATAGCGATACGTTTAGGCATCAGATCGGCAAATAAAATAAACAGACTGGTGACTAAAGTAAAAGAGAGCACAAAGCTGGTCTGTGCGATCCACGCAGCAGGGACCCAACTGCTCAGCATGGCAGCGATATAGGGGGTGAACGCTGATTCACCGACGATGCCGCCCATGATGGCAACGGCGTTCAAGCCAATTTGCACCACGGTAAAGAAGTTACCTGGGTGCGTTTGTAGGCCAAGGATCAAAGTGGCTCGATGATCGCCATCGTCCGCAAGTTGGCGCAAGCGAATTTTTCGCGCTGCGGCCAAAGAGATTTCTGACATCGAAAAAAAACAGCTGATTAAGATCAGCGCCATAATAATGGAAAGGTTTTCAAGTAGACTCATGGAGGCTATCCGAATAGAAAGGTTGCGCCATTCTAGCCACAACTGACTACGAGATTGAGAAAACTTCCACGAATTCATTTTGTCGTGACGATAGGCAACTCAGTGCGTTATCCACATAGACTTATCCAACAGCAGTTAATGCTGGTGGAGCCCGAGAACTCCGCATAAAACCTCCTATTTGGATACAATGACGCATCCGTCTATGATCAAAACTGTCGCAAAATTGAGTAATGATAATCTGGTTCTATATTCTGAGGGGATGACGAGTACGGAAGTTCAATTGAGGCGTGTTACTTACCTTAATTTCCAAAATGGAAATATGTGTTAAACGTAGTTTCAATAGTGGACATTCAACCGATTGAGATAAAATCCTTAAAAACAATAAGGATTTGCTAACATGTCAGATAGCTATAATGAGTTCCAAACACGTATCTACAATATAGTCACAGATGCGACGCTTTCCCCTAAACAGAAAAACCAGTTTCTTGCGCTTGAGGCCGAAGCGAGCTTGCCTTATATGGAAATCTCGCAGCAAGTAAGAGAAGCAATGAAAGAGGGGGCATTGTGTGACATGTTTGAAGGGCATGCTCCGTTCAAACCTCGCTATGTACTACCCGATTACGCCAAGTTCCTCCAACAGGGTTCACAATATCTAGAGCTAGAACCTGCACGCGACTTTGATGATGCGCTAAACCTACTCACTATTGTTTATCATCATGTGCCTTCAGTGACCAATATTCCTGTTTATCTTGGTCAGTTGGACGATGTGTTGTTGCCGTACGTTGGTGATCTAGACCCACAGCAAGTGTACTCAAAGCTAAAACGTTTCTGGATAATGTTAGATAGAACGTTGCCAGATGCCTTTATGCACGTAAATATTGGCCCAACTGACAATATCATCTGTCGTACTATTTTGCAGATTGACGCCGAGCTTAAACAGATCGCGCCGAACCTGACGTTTATGTATGACCCTAAAGTGACGCCAGACGACCTACTAAGACAGGCGACAACTAATATCTGTGAGTGCAGTAAGCCACATATTGCAAACTATCCGATTCATGCTGCTGCGTACGGCGATAAGCAATTTGGTATCGTTAGCTGCTATAACTCACTACCACTCGCAGGTGGCTCTAATACCTTGGTGCGAATGAACTTGAAACAAGTTGCTACTCAGGCAGCTAACCGTGAAGATTTTCTGACTCAAGTACTGCCTCGCTATAGCCAACTTATGGTTGAGTTAATGGATGCTCGTAGCAGTCATCTACATGAAAAATCGAATTTTTTCAGTGGATTTCTCACTACTGAAGGTTTGATTCATGAAGATCGTTTTGCACCTATGTTCGGAATCTATGGTATGGCAGAAGCGGTCACCATCCTGTTAGAAAAAGAGGGGATGGTTGCAAAGTATGGTCATGACCAAAGTGCAAATGATCTTGCTGTAGAGATTTCCGCCAAACTCGCACACTTGGTAGATAGCTTACCAGTCAAATATGGTCTTGAAGGGAAAGCATTGTTGCACGCGCAAGGTGGTATTAGTCTTGATCATCAGGTTACGCCCGGCGTTCGAATCCCTTACGGAACAGAGCCTGACCCTGTTAGCTATGTTCAAGCGACGGCACGGCAACATCAATACTACACATCAGGTATCAGTGATATTTTGACCATTGATGAAACGGTAAAATCCAACCCAGAGGCGATGTTTAACCTATGTAAAGGGGCATTAAATCTAGGTTATAGAGAATTTACCGCGAACGTGGCATCAAACGATCTGGTTCGTGTGACGGGATATATGGTCAAACTGTCGGACATCAATAAATTCGCAGAGAAGGGCTCGCGAACAAACACCACCTTTTTAGGCGCTGAAGCGGCAAAGAACACTGGCATTCTAGATAGAGCTCCTCGTGTTGTCAGCATGGAAACAACACCGACCTATTAATGAGATGTTCTAACGTATGGATGAGAAATACGCTCTTATCAGTCGTATCTTGAATTTTTCTTGTGTAGATGGACCGGGCAACCGCCTGGTCATCTTTCTTCAAGGATGCAACTTCAACTGCAAAAACTGTCACAATCCGCATACCATCAATCACTGCAACCATTGTGGTGATTGTGTGTCGGGCTGCCCAACTCAAGCTCTCGCTAATGATCAGGGTAACAAGGTGGTGTGGGATGAATCATTATGCACTCACTGCGATCACTGTATTGATGTGTGTCCCCATAAATCGAGTCCCAAAATTTACAGTTACAGCGTCACTGAAGTGGTTGAGATAATCAAGCAGCAGCGTTACTTCATTAGCGGCATTACGATATCGGGAGGAGAGGCGACTCTGCAACTGCCTTTTATTGCACAACTGTTTGAGCGGGTGAAATCGGATCCTGAGCTGACGCACCTGACGTGCTTTATTGATAGTAATGGTTACCTCAATGAATCTGGGTGGCAGCGTGTGGAGCCTTGGCTGGATGGGGTGATGATCGACCTAAAGGCCTGGCAGCATGAGACCCACCAGTGGCTAGTCGGTCGGTCAAATCACAGGGTGATTGCATCGATAAAGTATCTCGCCAGTATCGGAAAATTATACGAACTACGTTTACTTCACATACCCGGCAAGAGTGATCTCGATAGCGAGCTGAACGATGTCACTAGGCTGATTAACTTGCTGCCCGATGACGTCGTTATCCGTCTCAACGCTTTTCAGCATCACGGTGTAGTGGGCGAAGCGCTCAGTTGGGAGAAATGTTCTCAATCAGAGATGACTCGCTTTCATCAACGGCTAGCAGGCAAGATTACTCAGTCAATTACACTACCGACGGTTTATACCTAATCCCCACTGATTAGCTGGCTATGAAGCCAATTTAACGCTGGATCATTTAAGCTTGCTTGATTCCAAACTAGGCTATAAGCAACTTTGCCGTACTCGAAGGGTAGAGGTTTAGTTACTAAGCTCTGCGCTTGTAAGGCTTTTTCTGCCCACATTTTTGAGCATGTAAGTAGGTAGTCTGTATGGTGGCATAACACGGCGGCGGCACCAAAATCAGCGACTGAAACGGCGATTTTCCGTGAGCCGTGTTGCTGAGTAAGATTCTGTTCAAAATAGGGCTCAGATAAGTCTTTATCCAATATCCCGATATGCTGATAAGTGAGGTAATCATCGATCGAGAGCGATTTGTCAGTGAGAGGGTGATCGGCGCTCATCAAACAGACCATCTCATCCGAGGCGATTTGCTGCCACATCAATTCTCTACTGCGAGTCGGTGGCTGACTGGTGTCGTGCGGTAGAATCATGAAATCCACTTGGCCACGGTTAAGTGCTTCGAAGCTAAGCTGCTCTTTGGCGAAGACTTGAATACCGCGTGTCCGTGTTAACTGGCAGGAAATTTTGGCAATTTTAGCTGCGAACAATTCAAAGGTACTTTCGCGCATTGAGAGCGACAGTGTCCCTTCAAACTCTTGTGGCTGAAACTCTCCCTGATGAAGAATTCCGTTCATGCTGGAGAGAATTTTATGGATCTCAACGGCAATGCTTAATGCGAATGGGGTAGGAACTAAATGACCACCGTCACGGTAGAAAAGGTCATCGTTCAGCTGCGTTCTTAATTGGCTTAATGTTTTGCTTACGCTTGACGGGGTGACGCAAAGAACATTTGCAGCGCTAGTGACGCTGTGTGTGCTGAGAAGAACATGCAAAACCGTAAGGTGTTTTAAGCTGATGCGGGAGAGCGCGATGTAGTCCATTTTATTACCGTTACTGACGCGAGTGGCTAGTTATAACGCTTAATGATGCCAATTGATAGGGAAGTAAGAAAATCATGCACAATAGTATCAGTAAACTAAAATGTTAACAGGGAAGTGCAGAGGAGAGAGAGGCATGTTTAAAGGACTAAAGTGGTTAGTGATATTAGTGACACTGGTAAGTTTTAATCTTCTTGCCGAAGAAGAGGTTGAAAACGGCGATGATAACAATCGCACCAAAACACCTCCAGAGCTGAGTGTGATGGACACAGACGGTGATGGCAAAGTGTCGGCAGAAGAATTTAACCAGTACCGTGGAACTCGAGATGATGATGAGGTTGAAGAAGAGGAATCTGAAGATGACGGTACTGATGGTAGAAACAAACTCAGTGCCTTTGCATCGTTTGATAAAGACAAGGATGGGTTTGTCACCCAAGAAGAGCTAAATGCTCACGCTAAGTACTCTAACCCTGGAAATGGGACGGGAACGCTGAAAGGCAGCGACGATGAGTCAGAAGAAGCGAGCCCAACATCTGGTAAAGGAAAAAGTGGCGATAAGGGCAACCACAATAGTGGTAAAGATAAGGGTGGCAAAGATAAAGGCGGTAAAGATAAAGGTGACAAAGGCAAAGACAAATAGTGTTTGAGCTGAGATCAAAAAGCCCCGCTCATTGTTGAGCGGGGCTTTTGCGTATGATGGCTTACCTAGTCGATCAGTCCGTAATCGCGAGAAAGGATATCGATGATTTCCTGCTTTGGATTGTCACTTAGTTTGATTTCTTGGCCAGTAATTTTAGCGGCAATGCTTAGATAAGTCGTTGAAATATCAAGCAGTGATTCTAATGGTAACGCATTGTCACGAGCCAAAGCCTCACGTTCATCCATTCGCTCTTTGTTGAGCAAAATGTCTGGGTCTGGGAAGTAATTAAGTAGGAATTGGCGGAAACCTTCTTTCGAGTTCTCGACGATTCGCCCCTGATTGTACTCTTCCTCATCCCAAATTCGTGATGAATCGGGTGTACCAACTTCATCCATGTATATCAGCTTTTCGTTACCTGCTGCGTCAGTCACGTAGCCAAATTCAAATTTAGTGTCGACAAAAATCTGATCGACTTCGGCAAGTGCATTACTGATAACCACGAAACCTTCACGAAGTAATTTTTCGTAAAGTGCGATGTCTTCGGCTTTAGAGAAGTTAAAGGCAGCGAAGTTATCTTCGATATTTTTACGAGTAATATTAACATCGTCAGCTTCAGGTACACCTGCGATGCCTTTAAGAATGCCTTTTGTTGACGGTGTCATCAGCAACTCAGGAAGCGGCTTATCTTTCTCAAGCCCTTCTGGTAGTTGAATTCCACAGAATTCGCGCTCGCCTTTTTCGTATGCACGCCACATTGAGCCAGTGATATATTGGCGACAGATCGCCTCAATCATGATGGGTTTGGCTTTTTGGACAATCCAAACAAATGGGTGCGGAATATCTAGAATATGGCTATCAGCAAGACCGTTGTCTTTAAACAACTTAAACCAGTGGTTGGAGATAGCGTTGAGAGCCGCTCCTTTACCAGGAACACCTTTTAATCCACCTTCAGCATGCCAGATACAATCAAAAGCAGAAATACGGTCACTGATCACCATGATAGCCAGTGGTGCATCTGGGGCAACATCGTAGCCTTTCTCTTTAATAAGGCGTTTACTGTCTTCTTCCGTCAGCCAATAGACTGAACGGACTTTGCCACTGTGAACGGGTTTATCAGTACGAATTGGGAGATCATCGTTTACGGCAAGAACTTGATCAGCGAGACTCATTTCGACATTCCTATCTTTAGCAAGGTGGGCGACTGCCATTCGCGACAGCCGATTTCCAACGCATCATACCAGAACTATTCTGTGCTGCCAGAGAAAAAGCAAACGTTTGCTTATTTTTTTATGTTGAAAGCAAAATGAGTTGAGATTAACAAAAAACAACCCCTCAGAGAGGGGCGATTGGCAGTGTTGATTAGTGAAATTGGTTCACTCTTCCTTCGACGAAGAAGACTTCACATTGATACTGACGAGCATGTTCACAAAGTAGGCTTTGCTCAACAGTAGAAAGATTGTTAGAGGCAACGACAGCACTGGCATTACCGGATTGGATCGCCTTAATGACGATTTCGAATTCAGACTGAGTCTGTGAAGGTTTCATCTGAATAATCTTTTTGCAGCTTACATGGCAAGAAGCGAACTGATCATAATTCGGGCGAGGGCACTCAGCAGTAAACAGAATCCATTGCTTTTGATTGGAAAGACCCGCTAGGCGATTTAACGTCGTGTCATCGATGTTCATCGGCTGAGTCGGTTGAGCAAGAACATTATATTTTGAAAACGCTGGAGTCTGAGTTTGTGCCTGAATCATAATTACTGTTCCTTTATACATGCTGTATGGTTATACAGTAGTTTTAATCCAAAGAAGAAGCAAGCATTTTTGTGGGATTTTTATACGATAAAACCAAGGTAATAGATGGTGGTTTGTTCTTATATATTTGATATTTAATGGTTTTGTATGATTTTTGAAATGCTGTTTGGCGTGAGGGCTAAAATGAAAATTGTGAGCTGACGCACTCACATAGAGAGTGTTATCCAGTGGTGGTGGATAACACTGTACAGGTCACTACTGAGGGTTATGCGCGAGAAAGCGTTGAGGAAAGTCGCTAAAAATGGCGTCGAGGTTCGACAGATGACGCAAAGATTTTGGATTGTTGACGGTATAGCTCCACACCTGATATCCCTCTGCTTGGAGCCGATAGATTTTGCTGTTGCTAAGGAACTTATAGTTAACGTTGCAGCTAAAAGCAGAGACTTGCTTAAGTAAACGTTCCACTTTCGTCGTCACTCGATCACACAATACAGCGAGTCTGTAATCGGGAATAAGTTGGTGCAGACAACGAATAATGTCGTGGTTAAAGCTCGATAGGACAATGTCTTCAGTTATGGCTTGGCTGTTGCCTAGTTCTTTAGCGAGGAGCTGACACACTAGCATTGGATCGTGGCGATCGATTTTGACCTCCAAATTAAGCTTAAGCTTGTTCTCTACAGCTAAATTGAGCAGCTCATTGAGTGTCATAATTGACTGGTTGGCAAACTTGCGGTCAAACCAACGTCCAAAATCAAATTGTTTGAGTTCATCCAACGTATAGCGATCAACGCGGCCACGACCGTTACTGCAACGGTTGATGGTGTGGTCATGACAGACAACAAGCTGGTTATCTTTGGTGGGTTGAATATCGACTTCTACCCATTTCAAACCAAGCGCTATGGCAGCTTCAACACTGCAACGTGTATTTTCCGGGAAATGTCCGGCGACACCTCGGTGTCCAACAATGATCATATCGAATAATCCTCAAATAGTTCAGAGTGATAGCTTAGTATGAAGTGGTGAAGATGAGTAGATAATTAATAGCTTCTGTTCAATAAATCTGACACTATCAAAACGATAATAACGAGAAAGAGAACTTTAATTTGAACGCTGAAAACAAAGCTGGCTGGATACTATTTGCAACAACAGCACTCGCAGGGCTGGGGTGGATTTTTTCAAAAGAAACGATTCAAGGTTTGCCGCCTTTTGGATTCGTTGGCTTGCGTTTTCTCGTCGCTTCGGTTTGCTTACTTCCTCTATGCATTAAGCGTTTTCGCCAATTGACGCTTGCTCTTATTGGGCAGGCGGTTGGAGGAGGGGTGATTCTGTCTTTCGCGTTGCTGAGTTGGGTCTATGCAATTTCAATTAGTGAGACGTTGGGCGAAGGGGCGTTTATCGTCAGTCTATCGATGATTATTGTTCCTATTATCGCTTGGATTCTTTACCAAGATAGACCGAAACGAGCATTTTGGATTTCTATGCCGATAGCAGTCGCTGGCTTGGCAATGTTGTCGTTAACCAATGGCTGGAATAGCTCTGCGGGCCAGCTTTGGTTTTTGGCCAATGCGTGTTTACTTGCGCTGCATTTCAACGTTAACAGTAAGCTTGCCCGAAAAGTGCCGGTGTTGTTGCTGACCTGTATCCAGCTATTTGTTACTGGTGTGATTGCACTGCTTATGTCGATGATGTTCGAAACTTTCCCTGAAAGCGTGGACACTTCCATTTGGGGATGGTTTGCATTGAGTGCCTTGTTAGCAACCAGTTTGAGATACGTGATGCAAACGTTAGGTCAGAAAGGTTGTAATCCAGCCAACGCGGCGTTGATCATGCTCTTTGAGCCAATCTGGACAGTGGTGCTCAGTATTGTTTGGTATGGTGAGCAGTTGTCAGGGAATAAGTTGATCGGCTGTGCGCTGATCTTAACGTCGCTGATATTCTATCGCACAGATGGGCGTCTGTTTAAGAGACGTGTCTAGTCTTTGTGCGATATTTAGATTAAACATCTGATATTTATTTCATAGATAAAATTAAATTAGCATCATTGATGAAATTGTTAGTACAATCCAAAGTTATAGGACAGATCTAACAAGGAAAGATAAATGAAAATCGGTGTGATTGGTGCTGGTTCTGTAGGGGTAGGTGTATGTAACTACCTTCTGACACTAGGAAGTATCAGTGAGCTTGTACTACTGGATAAAGACTTACAACGCGCAGAAGGCGAGGTCTTTGACTTTAGGCACACAGCCGCTTTGACGTTTTCAAAAAACACCCATTTAGTCCCAACGGATAACTATCTGAACCTGATTGGCGCTGATATCGTCGTGATTACCGCAGGTGCACAGATCAAGCAAGGACAAACACGTATCGATCTGGCTGAAATCAATACTCGCATTGGTGTTGAAATTGCCAAAGAAGTAGAACGTGTAGCGCCTAATGCAACTTTAATTGTGGTCAGTAATCCATGTGATGTTGTGGCTCACTTTATCGCCACTAATACCCATTTCCCGCGCTCTAAAGTGATCAGTAGTGGCTGCGTTATCGATACCGCCCGTTTGATGAGTATTGTCGGTAATCGTGTCAATCTCGATCCCAAGAACGTATTTGGCTATGTGCTGGGTGAGCATGGTAGCCACTGCTTTACACCCAAAAGTCTCATTTCTATCGCTGGTCAGCCCGCGGATTACTATTGTGATACCCACCATATTGAGCGGATCTGTGCTGATGAACTGCTCGAGTCGGTCAAGCAGGCAGGGTATGAGATTTTCAAACGTAAGCAAAATACCACTCACGGTATCTCCGCCAGCGTATTTCGAATCATACAAGCATTGATGATTGACGAACGCTCTGTCTTGCCTGTTGCTACCTTACTCAAGGGAGAATATGGCTTGAAAGACGTCGTGCTGAGTTTGCCAACGGTAGTGGGTAAAAATGGTGCAGAAGCGATCTTGCAGCATCCGTTTAGTGACGAGGAGATGGAGACACTCAAGCAGATTGCCCAGCAAGTGAATACCGTCGTTGAGCAGGTGGCTAAGATTACTGGCTTATCAATCAGCAAAGCATAGTGAGTCAAGAGAATTGATATGAGAGCGCGGCGTGAATGCCGCGCTTTTGTGTTTGTATCGCTCTAATTTGTTGGTCAAAGGCATCTGTGATGTCACATATTAGAGCTAATGCTCTTTGCAATAGTGATAAGCCTGATAAGTTGAATGTAAATGCAATGTTAAATGTTCGACGACTATGAAGATCCATGCTTTAGATGGCTATATCCAAAAAATTTATCTGGTGGAGTATGAAAAAAAGCTGATGTTGCTAGATGGTGCATCGAGAGCTGATATTTCGTATCTCAAACATTTTATTACTCATGAGTTGCAGCGCCCGTTTAGTGATTTAGCCGCAGTGGTAGTGACGCACATGCACCCAGACCATGCGGGCGCAGCGCATAAGCTTCGATCGATTACAGGGTGTAAGATAGTTTCGGCGAAACGAGATCATCATTGGTATGGCGGGGTGAGCGGATTTGCAATGCACTTGACCGATATCATGCTGGCGCGTTGGGTTGCGCAACGTAAAAACAAACCGCGGAGAAATTTGTGGTATTCACGAAAGCTGTTCGCCGATATTGAGCTTTCAGATGGTGAAATGATTCCTGGTTTTGAAGATTGGACCGTGCTCGAAACACCCGGGCACACCGATAGAGACCTTTCGCTGCATCACCAAGAGAAAGGAATTTTGTATGTCGCCGATCTGATGGTTGAAGTCAAAAAACACCTTATCTCACCGTTTCCTGTCTTCCATCCAAATAAATATCGGGCTTCGATTAAGCGTATCTACAACCTCCAGCCGAAAGTATTGCTGGTTGCGCATGGAGGGCAGGTCGAATTTACTGAGTCTGTCTATCAGCACTTACTGAGCACGGCACCGAGAACGCCAACGACGCATTGGCGCACGACCAAAATTAAGCTGAGGAGTCTCTTCTCGTCAGCCTTGAACTTGAGTAAGCGTTAGATCCGACGATTCGCACAGCACTTCGCAACTAAGTGGCATTGTCTTCAATATGGCCTTAGTTTAGAATGCGAACCCTTTTCAATTGTACTGCTATTCTCATGTCGCGAATTTTAGTTGTCGATGATGATATCGAACTGTGCCACTTGCTGTCTGATGTTCTGGAAGCTGAAGGTTACCTCGTTGAATGCGTCCACTGCGGTGAGAGCGCACTTAAATACCTAGAAAAGAAGGCCGTAGATCTGGTTTTACTTGATGTTATGCTGCCTAAACTCAATGGAATGCAAGTCGCGCGAAAAATCTGCCAGCGCTTTGCGACTCCTATTCTAATGCTGACGGCTCTCAATGATGAAGAATCGATACTTGATGGCTACCAGTCTGGCGCGGATCAATATATCGCTAAGCCGTTCAAGGTTCCCGAATTACTGACTCGGATCAAAGCGATATTCCGACGTGTGGGTCTAGAGAAACAAAGACAAGCCAATAGTTGTGAGTCTCAAGGTTCGTTTGATTCTTCACAGTTGCCTTTGACTGGTACCGAGGCTGATTTACTCGGCTATCTGATAAAGAATGAAGGTGTGGTTGTGTCTAAAGCAGAACTGCAGATCCAAGTGCTGAAAAAAGAACTCAGCCCATACGATCGAAACTTAGACATGCACATCAGTAACTTGAGACGTAAGTTTGTTGAAGCCGGACTCTCAAAACAACATATAAAGACGGTGAGAGGCAAAGGATATAGCTTCAACGCCAATGTAGGCTAATGGCCATGTATCGATTTAGTTTACGCAACAGTTTGGCCCAGCGTAAAGACAGCTTGGTTTTCCAGTTGTTTAGTCATATGGCGGCAGTCATGGTGTCGATACTCCTGCTGCAAGTTATTGCTGAGCAGGCATTAGTGAAAGCGGTGCTCAAGGTGCCGGTGCCAGTCAAACAGCATATTTTACAATTAGCTCATCAGGCCAACGTTCTGATCGAAGAAGGGGATATGGATGAACTGGCCGACTGGGCCAATGCACAACCTTATTACCTCTTTGTTCTCGACCGGGATAATCAGCCGCTGTCTCATCGCCAGATGCATCCTCATTTCGAATTTAAACTGCGCTTCTTGCGAGAGTTAGATGGTCCCTTAAACGATACGGTAAGTAAGCCATTGATTGGCTTGGGTCTTGATGGCGGCAACACCTTAGTCGTGCAATTGCCAAGTGAAATGCACCCCGCCCATCGTTTTCTGGTTTATCTGGCGGTAAGTAAAGTGGTGATAGTCATTGCCATGCTTTCGTTGTTTTCACTAATTCTGGCTAAAAAGCTGAAAAGACCGTTGGACCGATTACGTGAGTCGAGTCGTCGACTCGCATCCGGTGATTTTAATATCAGTGTTGTGAGCGAATTGCGCTCTAACACGCGCGAGTTTAATGACTTAGCTCGTGATTTCGACGATATGACCAAAGAGATCCATGCTTTAGCCCAGCGCCAGCGCAACTTGATAAGAGACGTCTCGCATGAACTGCGTACACCATTAGCCAGACAGAATCTGGCACTCCATCTACTTCGAGCAAAGTCAGCAGATTCACATCGCCCTTTGATTGAGCGATTGGAACGAGAAGTGGATCAAATGGACGCCTTAGTTGCCGAGATTTTAGAGTACAGTCGATTGGAAAACTCTCGCTATGAAGCGAGTTATAAGCCTGTCTGCCTCGAAAGCTTGATTTCAAGTCAGGTTGAGCAAAGCCGCCTCCAACTTAGGCAGCATCAAACGATGACGGCCGATTATGGTTCGAATATTCCTATGATCGTGACGGATCAGCGCTTGGTACTCCGATGTCTCAATAACTTGCTGACCAATAGCATCAAGTATGCCGGTGATAGTGCTGAAATAACGGTAAGCGTCGACAATAAATCCACGAACTTAGGCTATGTCGTGCTAGAGGTTTGTGACAATGGACCTGGCATTCCTCAAAGTCATATTAAGGAGATATTCAGACCGTTTACACGCTTGGAATCCTCGCGCAATAAGCAGCAGGGCGGGTATGGTTTGGGTCTGGCGATTGTCAAAGAGGCGGTGAGTCTACTCAATGGTAAGGTGATTGCATCCAACCGAGCAACTGGTGGATTGAGTGTTCAGCTCATTTTGCCCATTAGCCGTTAATACTATGGTGAATCACGGGAAGCGAATGTCATGCGGCATTCGCTTTTTTGCTTTATGGGCAGGGGATTGACGATGAAATGTACGCGTATTGCAAAGATTGTAAATTTAATGCAAATGATATTGGTTATCACTTATATTTCGCTCCGTTGAAAATGATGAGGCAGAGCTGCTGTGTTCTGCACAAGCTACGGAGAAGAAAATGTTCACAAAAAGTCGCTTAGCACTGGTTATTGGTACGGTATTGGCGGTACCTGGAGTTTACGCGCAAAGTGTTGAGACCGATGAACACATGGTGGTTCAAGGGCGTGATTACGGTTATCAGGCAGATACGAATTCTACCTCTATGCGCATGGAAGTGAGTCAGCTAGAAACTCCGGGGCAGGTTGCCGTGATAGGCGAACAGCTTATTGAAGAACAGCGAGCAAGCACTTTGGGAGAGATTCTAAAGAATGATGCCAGTGTTAGTGCTGGTGGAACAGGCCGTAACCGTGAACGTTTCTCGCTACGTGGTTTTGAAGTGGAAAGTTCGTCAGGCTTCCTACGCGATGGTCATCAACATTGGTCTCATTATCGCCAACCTGTCGAGTTACTAGAGCGAGTCGAAGTGGTGAAAGGGCCATCGGGCTTGTTGTACGGTGTCTCTGCACCCGGCGGTTTGATCAATATGGTAACGAAAAAGCCGACTTATGAGACGCAAGTGAACGTTAGCCAAGATATCGGCTCGAACAATCATTCTCGTACGATGGTTGATGTGAGCGGTGCGCTTAACGAAGCAGAGACATTGCGCGCTCGCACCGTGGTTGCGAAAGAGAGTGAGAGTTCGTGGAGAACTTACTCAGACGGTTCCAAACCACAAACTGACCGATTGGTCGCGGGTCTGTTTGTTGATTATGACATCAATGATGACGTCACGTTGTCACTTCATTACGACAAAACTAATGATAAAGGCAGTGTTGATTCAGGCGCTCTCTACACTCTAGACGGTCAGCCTGTCAGAGGAAAAGAAACGATCTGGGACGCACAATGGTCTCAAATCGAAAATGATGTAGAGAATATTGGTTTCAACGTTGATGCACATCTTTCTGATGTCTGGTCTGTTAACACAGGCTTTAACTATCAGGATATGGAGCGAACGGATATTGAAAGCTATCCAGATTTCTCTGATTTAGACAGTAACGGTACAGTAGGGCATGGTGGTAACAATCGCCATGACAAGTGGCGTTACAGAACGGGTCATTTCGATCTGATTGGTCACCTTGAACTGGCGGGCATGAGCCATCAACTACTGGTTGGCTCGAATTGGTTGGGATACAGCTACGACCGTAATCAGAAAGGTTTTACGACTCAAGATGTAGCTCCTGGCGAAAGCGTGGGAGTACCGACACAAAGCGGTCGAAATGTAGTGAGCCATTCCAGCTACGACACTTGGGGTTTCTATGCACAAGACCTGATGACGTTAAACGAGCAGTGGCAGTTACTCGCAGGCGTTCGTTTTGATCGTAAGGTTGCGGATGGTGTCGCTGAAGAGAATATCTCACCGAAGTTTGCTGTTATCTATCATCCCGCAGACAACGGCAGTGTTTACGCTTCATATGCAGAAAGCTTTGAACCACAAGGCGCAGTGGCGAGTGGTCGACGCACTTACACCAACGATGGCGCACTTTTAGATGCGGCAACGGGTGTCTCTTATGAAGTGGGTACTAAGTGGGAATTACTCGATAAGCGTCTATATCTATCTGGCGCGCTATTTGATATCACGCAACAGAATGTCGCTATGGATATCGAAGATACGATCAATGCAGGCAATTACATCAAAACTCAGGATGGTGAGCAGCAACACCGAGGCGCTGAATTGACGGCGCAGGGTATGGTAACAGAGCGAGTGTCACTCTCTGGTTCTGCGATGTATTTGGATGCTGAAATCAGTCAACACGAGACCTATGCAGGTAACAAACCGAAAGATGTTCCTGAGTTTGCCGCTAGTTTATGGTCTAGCTATGCAGCTACTAACCAGTTAGATGTGAATTTGGGTATCATCTATCAAGGCGCTCGATATGGTGATGATGCCAATACTTTTAAGAAAGAGGGGTATACTCGAGTCGATATGGGACTTGCCTACACCTATAAGTATGATGCAAACCTTGATATGGTGGCTCGTCTTAGCGTAGAAAACCTGTTTGACACCGATTATTTGGCCGGAGGTGGTGCAACCTCATCGAGCCATAACTACGCCGAAGATGTAGTGATTGGAGAAGGTCGAAACTATATGGCAACACTGCAAATTAAATACTAATCACAGTTGAGTATAATTCTGTGAACGAATCAGGGAGAGGGTAGTACCTTTCCCTATTCCTGTTTAAATGTAGCGGTCATTGCAATTTTGCTTAATCACGCTACTATGAGCATCACCCTAAATGAGATTGCTTCTCAATTATATAATGACATCAGTAAAAACAGACGTTATGAATTCAGTTACGACAAGTTTGGCGCTTAGTCTTGCGCTCGCAGCAACAAGTACATGGGCTAGCGGTTTAGATACGGCTCAAGGTATTCAAAGCAAGACCAATTCGGCTTCTGCCAGCAGCCAAAAACGCATTGATAGCAGTGCTGAAAAAACACTGTTGCTTAAAGCAGAGATTGAGCAGTTGCAAGAAGAGGTGAAGAACCTCGAAGTTTATCGTCAGCATTTGACATCTTTGGTGAATAGCCAGCAACAAGAGGCAAGTAGCTTAGAACGCCAGATTGAAGAAATTAAGGCGACACGTCAGGGGATTGTGCCTTTGATGTATCAGATGATTGATGGACTGAAACAGATTGTTGCTCAAGATGTCCCAATTAAGCTAGATCAACGCGATGAGCGTCTCGCTAAGCTTGAAGTGATGATGACCAGAGCGGATGTCAGTGACGCTGAGAAGTATCGTCGTATTCTGGAGGCCTATCAAATCGAGATGGACTACGGAACAAAGCTGGGGCTTTATCAGGGACAAGTGGTTATCGATGGCGAAAAACGTCAGGCAGATGTGCTCTATGTCGGTCGTATGTCTCTTGTTGCTCGAAGCCTGAATGGCAAAAAATACTGGTCTTGGAATCAAAATGACTCAAGGTGGTATGAAGTAGACGCTTCCCTAAAATCTGAACTAGATAGCGCGTTTAGTATGGCGGCCAAACAGGTTGCGCCAAGTTTGATTACTTTGCCGGTATCACTGAAAGTCGCGGAGGCGAAGCAATGAGATTCCCAGCCCTAATAACTTTGCTGACCTTAACGGCCTTGCCAATCTATTCTTCGGCGAGTGATTTAGTTTCTGCCGCGAAGAACGAAGCAAAAGTTCAGCAACAGCACAATCAAATACGTGAATCTGGCTTTAAACAAACCGAGCAAGAACTGGCGAAGTTAAAGCAACAACTTTCAAAACAAAAACAGGCACTGCAAGCGCAAAACGACCAGTTAGCCGCTGATTTCAGTCGAAATGAACAGCAGTTAGCAGAATTGGAAGAGAAACTGCGTCTAGAAACAGGAAGCTTGGGCGAGGTGTTTGGTGTCGTGCGACAAAATGCCAAACAACTGCAATCGGAGTTATCTCAATCGGTCACTGGTGCTGGATCGCAGACGCATAGCGCGGCAGTAAACGAGATCGTCGCTGCAATGCAACTCCCTTCCTTACCGCAGTTGACCGAATTGTGGCTCGCGTTTAGTGAGCAGATTGACGCTAGCCGAGAGATCGAATCTACGGTGGTCGCCTTTATCGACGGTGAAGGGATATCTCAGCAAACACAGGCGGTGCGTTTAGGATCTTTTGGACTTATTGGTCAGCAAGGCTACCTCAACTGGAGCGGCAGTAAGCAGGTTGCGACAGCGTATATTCAACAACCAGAAAATGGTCCAACGCTAGATACGTTAGCAAACTTGAATAAAGGTCAACCGACAGCGCTAGTCATTGATCCTTCCCGTGGCGTGATGCTTGAGCAACTCGCATTGACCCCAAGTCTTATGGACAGACTTCAAGCGGGCGGTGCCGTGGGTAAAGTGATTCTCGGTTTGCTTACGATTGGCTTGTTGATTGCTTTGGTTCGTGGTGTAAGTTTGTCTGTTGCTCGCCAAAAAATTCGTATTCAGCTTAAAAATCCTAAGATGCCCACAGATAACCCACTTGGTCGCGTGTTGGCGGTTTATGGAAATGGCAAACACAAGACTCTTGAAGCTTTAGAGTTACGCTTGCTTGAAGCGGTGGTTGATGAACAGGCCAGTTTAGAGAAAGGTCTCTCAATGCTTAAATTGCTCGCGGCGCTGGCACCGATGCTGGGTCTTTTAGGCACGGTGACAGGTATGATTGAAACCTTCCAAGTGATCACACAATTCGGCAATGGTGATCCAAAAGTGATGGCTGGGGGAATTTCAATGGCATTGGTAACGACAGTGCTAGGCCTCATCGCTGCGATGCCTCTGTTGTTGGCACACAATATTTTGAGTGCTCAAGCGGAAGCAATCCGTAACATTCTTGAGAAGCAAGGGATCGCTCTAGTGGCGGAGCAGGCGGAACAGGACAATGTCGCCCGTGACGACAAGTTGGAGAATGCAGCGTAATGGACGCGCTATTTGCTCTATTGTCGGAGTTGATCACGACGCAATCTTGGCTAAGTGCTCTGCAACAGTTTATGCAGCAGGGTGGTCAAGTGCTTTGGTGGTTAGCCGCAGTGGTATTATTGAGCTGGATTTTACTGATAGAGCGCGTGGTGTTTTTGTGGTTTCAGTTCCCCAAGTTGAAAAAACAGTGGGTAGCGCAATGGCAATTGAGAACCGACCACGACTCTTGGTATGCGCGGTCTATCCGTGATGGTTGGCTATCTGAAGCGCATCGTCAGCTCCACCAACACCTAAATATCATCAAGGTGCTGGTGGCGATTTGCCCAATGTTGGGGTTGTTAGGCACAGTAACTGGAATGATTTCAGTATTTGATGTTATGGCCAATCAGGGCAGCAGTAATCCCAAATTAATGGCGTCTGGTATTTCACTGGCGACCTTGCCAACGATGGCGGGTATGGTTGCGGCTTTAACGGGCATGTTTGGCTACGCCCGTTTACAAAAAGCGTGTCAGATGAAAGAAATTAAATTAGAAAAATCATTAAGGAGTCAACGATGAGACTCGGTCGACGTCAACAGAGACAAGAAGAAGCGCAGGTCGATCTGACATCAATGCTTGATATTGTATTTATCATGTTGATCTTCTTTATCGTTACCAGTTCATTTGTACGAGAATCAGGTGTAGAGGTTAATCGACCAACTGCATCAAACGTGGTGAGTCAGAAAGAAGCGGGGATCTTTGTCGCAATTACCTCGGCAAACGATATCTATATCGACAAGCGTGTTGTTGATGTAGAGCGAGTGCAGGCGACGCTTGAACACTTGATGTTGGACAAGCCGGATGCGTCATTGGTAATTCAGGCTGACGAACACGCGTACAGTGGCACCGTGGTTAAGGTCATGGATGCAGCCAAGAGCGCCGGTGTACGCAATATCGCATTAGCAGCGGAGAAGCTCTAGTGATGCGATTGCTATTAGCGATACCGCTTGCGTTCGCGTGTGTGTTAGCGATATTCAGCGTGATGGCACTGATGGTAGACAGTGGTCAACGATCTGTCCCTGACGCAAGTCAATCGCTCAGTTTTAACATGATCATGTTGGAGAATGAGCAAGACGTGCAGAAACGTCAACGCAGTGTCCCTGAACCGCCTAAAGCACCGCAGGTGCCGCAGAATATGCCGACCTCTCAAGCGAATGTCGAACAGACTCAATTATCTCCGGTTTCTCAACCTTCGCTAGGTCTTAGTACGGCGATCGAAGGATTGGCAATTAGCGCCCCGAGTTTTGGCGATTTTGGGGTTAATCAACAGGCGATGCCACTCTATCGAGTTGAGCCTAGATATCCAAGCCAAGCCGCAAAGCGCCGCATTGAAGGTTATGTTGTGATTAAATTTACCATTGATCCAACAGGTAGACCGACGGATTTAGAGGTGCTAGACGCTAAGCCCAAACGCACCTTTGAGCGAGAAGCTATCGCAGCACTCAAAAAATGGAAGTATCAGCCGAAGATTGTCGATGGCAAAGCCTTATCGCAATTCGGTCAGACGGCTACAGTGGAGTTTAAAATAGCGCCATGATTAGACATCTATTCGTCATTTTTCTTGTGTTATTTTCAGTGATGGGAACCGCCCAAGAGTTGAGTCAATATAGTGCGATTCGTGTACAAAAGGCGCACCAGTTGGCGCAAAATGATCAGGTCAAAGAGGCGATTACCGAGCTTGAGCAGATCGACACATCAAGAGCCTACGACCAAGCATTTATCGCTCGTATGCTGGGTGTTTTTTTGTGGCAGGATGGTCAAGTGGATGCCGCGATTGGGCAGTTAACCAAGGCGGTAGCGAGTGGACTGCTGCAAGATGAACAGGCTTGGACGACCCAGAGAATGCTCGCAGATCTGCATCTTAGCCAGCAAAACTATCAACTGGCACTCAAGCATTACTATCCGTTGGTTAAATCCGCTGCCGAGAAAACACCAATAGAAGATTTGTGGTTACGTATTGCTCAGTCTCATTATCAACTTGAACAGTGGAATAAGGTGATCCCAGCAGCGAATCATTATCTGAAGGCATCAGCCAGTGATCGAATTCAGCCATTGTCACTCATTCTGGGTGCACAGTTACAGCTAAAGCAGTGGCCACAGGCGATTCCAACGCTAAAACAGTTGATTGCTTTGCAACCTGAGAAGCTTAATTGGTGGCGACAGTTAGCGGGTTTGCAGATGCGAGTAGGGCAAGACAAAGAGGCTCTGGATACGCTCTCTCTGGCCAAGTTGAACCAGTTAGCATTAACGGAAAATGATCGCCGTATTCTCGCCCAGCTCTACGCTAAACGAGGTGTGCCCGAGCGTGCAGCGTTGGAAATTAGTGAGCTAGAAAACGCATATAGTGACGTAAAACTGTTGGCTGAACAGGCCGTCTATTGGCAATCGGCAAAGGAATGGAACAAAGCGATAGAGGTGTGGATGCTGGCCGCGCAGTTAGATAAAGACTATCACTGGAATGCTGCCCAACTAATGGTACAGCAGGGACAGTATCAACAAGCTCTGCCAGTACTAAACAAAGTTGAGGGGCATAAAGAACAAGTGGCGTTGGCTAAAACACGTGTACTGTTCAAGTTAAATAGAGTTGAAGATGCCCTTATTGAGGCAAAACGTGCTGAACAGATAGAGCCTTCACCGCAGGCGAAAAGTTGGATTCGATACCTCACTCAGGTGAGAAAAATGGCGGATTCGTCTTCGAGTTAAAGCAAACAAAAAAGGGAAGCGCAATGCTTCCCTTTTTCTTATCAACGAATGAGGCTATTTGTTGTTGGAGCAGACAAACTCAGCACGCCACAATAAGCGCTCGGACTGTTTAATATTGGTCAGTAGCTCCTGCCCAGACATTTGTGGATAAGCATGCATCACCGTTACATCCTCTCCTTGAGCCGACTTTTGGTAAGCTCTAACATGAGTGAACGTACTCGCTAGGTTGTTGGAAAGCATACTTCTTGATAAACAAATGCCGAAAATATCCCTTTTCATCGCCTTTTCCTCTGTCATACCTTCAGCCAAAATATTTTTAGTATTTATGTGAAATTTGGCTGCCCAAACTAACGTTTAGCACAATGGCTGTGCTTAATAATTATACGAAAAATCTGACTGTATTGCGCAAAAAATGACCATGAATATTCATGATCTAGATCAACTATCATACCGATTTCATATTTAAAAAATGTGTAAGAACCACAAGGCAAACGTTTTCTTTATGCGGCTTGGTGGCTTTATAACCACTGTAAATATTTTATCTTTGTGGGCTTCACATATTACTCATCCTCCCATCGTTGGCTTGTTATCCGAATGTTATCCTTTAGGTGTCAAAAGGAGTATTTATGAAATGGAGTAGCATCAGCTTTCGCAAACGAATGCTGATTATTATGACGCTATCTGGCTTAATCGAGTTGCTGTTGCTCGTTGCAGCTGGCTTTGTCTATATTAAGCACGCCCAAGAAGATGAGATGGGGCAGAAAGCGTTGGGAATTGCTTCATTTCTTGCTGAATCTCCTTACGTAATTGAAATGATCGAAAATGGCCCAGACGAAGAAAGTCAGGAACGCTATCGAACGCTGACGACCTTGATTGGTGCTGCATTTATTGTTGTCGGCAACAACGAGGGTGTCCGCTTAGTGCATCCGTTGGATGAGCGAATTGGTAAACCAATGAAAGGCGGGGATAATGATCGAGCTCTGATCGACGGACAATCTTACGTTTCGATCGCTAAAGGCTCGCTTGGTTATTCAGTTCGAGGAAAGTCGGCAGTATTCAATGCGCAAGGGGAGATCATCGGTGTCGTCTCCGTCGGTTATCTAATCGATAGACTACAAGACCGAATAGAACCGTTTTTGATTTACCTGATCCTGATGGCATTTGCTGTTGTTGGCGCCAATGCGATTGTTTCGAGCTATGCGTCACGTCGCTTTCAGCGCGCGATTTTAGGCTTTGAGCCTGAAGAAATTGGGCGGTTGTATGTTGAACTTGATGTCACTCTCGAAACCCTTAAAGAGGGGATTCTAACCATTGATGATAAGGGTAAGTTGCGGTCTATCAATAAGAGTGCGTGCCAAATATTAGGTCTCAACAAAGAGCAGTCGATTAATCAACCATTAAGTGAAGTACTTCCGGACAGTGATTTACAGACCGTGTTGCAAACAGCTCGCACAGACCATGATATTAACCTCTACCTCAACAAGCAGCGTTTGATTGCCAACCGAAGTCCCATCATTGTTGATGGCAAAGTGGTGGGGGCGGTGTCGAGTTTCCGTTTGAGAGACGACCTGACAGAATTAACTGAGCAGTTGGCTAAAACCAAAGAGTATGCAGAAATGTTGCGCTCTCAGACTCATGAGCATCGAAATAAGCTCAATACGATTAGCGGCATGGTTCAGATGGGAGAGCTGGAAGCGGTGCAATATTTGATCGGACAGGAAACAGAACACTATCAGGCGTTGATCGAGTTTTTGCGAGAAACAGTCAAAGAGCCGCTGATTGCGGGTATGTTATTAGGCAAAACGGAACGTGCAAGAGAGCTTGGTCTGCGTTTGGTGGTTGAAGAAGGCTCTCGTCTCGAACCTTTGCCAAAACGAATTAACCCAGAAGATCTGGTCACGATTCTTGGTAATTTAATCGACAACGCATTCGATGCGACGCGTGAAGCGATAACGAAAGAGACCTTATTTGCCCCCCACCGACGTACGATTGAAGTTTCAATTAGTGACTTTGGCAATGAAGTGATTTTAGAGGTAATCGACCAAGGATGTGGGTTGCCTGAAAACATGAGTGTAGAATCATTGGTAAGACGGGGCGTCTCGAGTAAAGATAAGGCAACGCGAGGAGTGGGCTTATATCTCATCAATGAACTCGCAATTCGTTATCACGGCGAGTTGGAAATGGTCAACAATAAGCAACATGGAGCAAGGATGACGGTGTACCTACCTAAGGAAGAACAGATATGACCTCAGTAACGCGAGTAATGATCATTGAAGACGATCTCGCGATAGCGCAACTCCATCAACGCTACTTAGAGCAGATGGATGGCTATGAAGTAATTGGCATTGCGACGACAAAGCGAGAAGCGGGTCTTCAATTAGAGGTATTAGCGCCTGACTTATTGTTGTTAGATGTTTACCTTCCCGACGGTACTGGGTTAGAGATTTTGCATGAGCTACGCAGCAACCATTTAAGCTGCGATGTCATTCTGATTACTGCTGCACGCGACGTTGAAACGTTACAACAGGCGATGCGTGGGGGCGTGGTCGACTACTTGCTCAAACCGGTCGTATTTCCACGACTTGAAGCGGCACTCAAGAAATACATTTCGCAGAAGCATCAATTGAATCACGCCAGTGATTTGGACCAAAACATCGTGGACAAGATGCTCCAATCGACACCTTCCAACGAGTCTCCTAAGAATCGTTTACCCAAGGGGATTGATGGGGTAACGCTCGAAAAAATCAAAGCGCTATTTGTTGAACATGTTCATCTCACCGCGGATGAAGCTGGGGAACAGATTGGTGCGAGTCGAACGACTGCGAGACGCTATTTGGAATACCTGATTAGTACCGGTGAACTAGAGGCGGATCTCAACTATGGTTCAGTTGGTCGACCAGAGCGCACCTACAAAAAAGCCAATTAGAAGGTCTACTGAATTGGGTGTTTCCTAGACGGAATCGTTATTGACCTCTACATTAATAAGTAGATTGTTATTAATTTGTAGGGGTCGTATATGCGACTTTTGACATACTTTTTGATGGGTTTGTCCTTTCTCTCTATTAGCGTAAACGGGAGAGAACTCAATCAATTAAACTATCTCACCGAACAGTATCCTCCTTATAATTATCAGAACGATGGCGTAGTACAAGGTATTGCCGTTGATGTGTTGGCTGCCGCGAGTGCCCATATTAAAAGTCCTGTTGGTCTTGAGGCGATTCAGGTTCAACCTTGGCCAAGGGCTTATCGCACTGCATTGATTAAACCCGATACTGTCCTTTTCTCAACCACGCGAACCAAGTTGCGAGAGCATATCTTCCAATGGGCAGGCCCAATAAGCACGACGAGAATTGTGGTATTAGCAAAACGCTCGCGCAATATAGTCATCAACCAAACCATAGCGTTAGCTCAATATCGCATAGGGGTCATCCGAGATGATGTGGGTGAACAGCTGCTATTGGAGTTGGGTGTACCACGTGATTCAATGATTGAAAGCTCAGTACCGGATATGCTGGCGAGCCAACTCGCCAAAGATCGCATCGATTTATGGGCCTATGAAGAGAACGTTGCCAAATGGTGGTTAAAAAGTGCGGGTTACAGCACCGAAGAATATGAAGTAGTGCATGTACTTCGTGAAGGTGAACTCTATTTTGCATTTAATCTCGAAGTGGACAGAAAACTTGTATCTCAATTGCAAAAGGGAGTCGATGCGTTGAAGAAAACAGTGGGTGAAAGTGGTGTCAGCCGCTATCAAGAAATCTTAGACAAATACCGTTAGGCGATGATATGAAGTTATTCGTTGTACTGCTATGCACTCTTGCGCCGTTGACTTGGGCAAAAGAATCTATCACGCTCACTCTAGCCTCGCAAATTGATGGCGGGCATAAGTATTACCATGAACTCCTTTATGAAGCGCTGAGCAATGCAGGTTTTGAGGTTTTTATTGAAGAACCCAGTGAACACATCCCGCAAAAACGGGTGCTTAAAATGGTGGAAGCCAACCAGTTAAGTATGACTTGGCTAATCAGTACAGCGGAAAGAGATCGTCGTTATATCGCGGTTGATGTGCCCTTAACGAATGGGTTGATTGGCAAGCGAGTGCTGCTCATTCCGCCTAAATTGCAGCCAGTATTTGATAAGGTGACTTCGCTCGAAGATCTACAACGCATTGATAAGGTCGCCGGTATGGGGATCAGTTGGTATGATGCCAAGGTATGGCAGAACAATGGTCTCAACGTTTACCTTCAGGATGGTGAATGGCGAGTTTTGTACAACCTCCTTACTACCGACGGTAAGGTGAACTACTTTCCTCGTGGTTTGAATGAGATCGTCGCAGAGTCGCAACAAAACCCCCACCTTGCCATAGAGCAACGTCTGCTACTCGTTTACGAACGCGACTTTAAGTTCTATCTCTCGCCTAATATGGCGCCATATCGTCATAAGATTGAACAGGCATTACTCGATGCCAAACGCAGTGGTTTGATGGACCGCCTAGTTAAAAAATATTGGGGTGACGATATTCAACAAATCAAACCAGAGCAAAGAGTAGTCATAAAGTTAGCCCTACCTGCCTCTGCCTCTCAAAAACGTTAACCACTTATTGCTGTCTGGGTATAATATCGAATAATTAAATATGGACTTTATATAGGGTTAGCTGAAACCAGATGGAAAGCGTTTTCATAGTTGTTGCCATATTGGTCATTTTCTTCGTCGTCATACAAAAGCGTTATCTTAAACAAGATGAGCTAAAAGACTGCTCGTATAAAAAGAAAGGCCCACTTCTTACAGGACAAGAGTCGGCGTTTTACAACGCGTTGATTACGGCAGTAGGGCAGCATGGAGTGGTGATGAGTAAAGTGAACTTGTCCAATGTGATCGCCCCATTGGCGACGGACAAGAAACAGTGGTTTATTGCCAACAATCGCATCGCTAAAAGCTATTTTGACTACGTTGTGTGCGATCCTCGCACTCTTGAAGTTCGTGTCGCCATTGAATTAGACAACGGTAAAGAGTTGGATAAAGGTAAGGTCGAACGACAAAAGCTCCTGATTCATGTGTGTAAGTCAGCAGGGATCCCTCTGATTGGTGCCAACATCAAACATAGCTATCAGGTGAGTAGATTGCGCCGATTACTTGCGGCACATATTGATCTGATTGAACCTGAAAAAGAGGTCCGTTTTTGTAAACGTTGTGGAAGTCCAATGGTGATTAAGACCGCCAGCCAAGGTGAGCACAAAGGTCGACGTTTCTTTACCTGTAGCCGTCAACCACATTGTACGTACACTGAAAATTATAATGTTGTATTCGAAGAGGGACAGCAGAATTAGGGCTGTAAAAAACTGAGTTTAGAAGGAGAAAGGTTGCAAACTTTTACCTGATTGCGGCCATTCTTTTTAGCGTGATAGAGTTCTTTATCTGCCTCTCTGAGAACAGATTCTAAGTTGGCATAGTGGTTACATAGGTAAACACCAATGCTGGCGGTCAGCGCAATGGGTTCTGCTGGTGTATTAAAGCAATAACATTCGATGGCATTACGAATCTGTTCTGCTTTCATTTTCGCCGAATCCAGTCCCGTGTCGTGCAAGGCGACGCAAAACTCTTCTCCCCCAATGCGATAGACCAGATGTTCGTCACTCAGTGAATCGAGTAAGGCGGCGGTTTGCATCAACACTTTGTCACCCACATCATGGCCATAGCGATCATTCACTGATTTAAAAAAGTCCAAATCTAAGACAAGCAGAGACATAGGTAACTTTCTGCTTTCATTGCGATACCGTTCAAAGTTGTGCGAGAGTGCGTGACGGTTGTAGACGCCAGTCAGGGCATCACGTGAGGCGAGCTGCCCTAAAGATGCCTCAGAGACTCGTCGCTTAACCTCAAGCACGTGTGCGGTTACCCATATCGCGAGAAACACGAGAGAGAAGTTAAGTACCAAATGAATCGAGTTGATCAAATCCTCGACCATAATACGATGCAGTACAATGGCTAACTGACTAATAAAGCCAACACCCGTGGCGAGAAAGCCATAGCGACGACCAAGGATTAGGTAAAAGACGACAGGGAACAAACAAGCCCAAAGAAAAACACCGTACTTGATGGGATAGTAATAAGTTGCAATTGAGGTTGAGGCAATCAAGCAATATACATAAGCGGTGACAAGTGGCTTGGAGGTATATTTGCGATAGGTGAAGTAACCGACAACAAGAGACAGAACACCAAAAGCCGCTTCATTGTAATGATGAAAATTGTAGGTGCCAGATGCGATATTAACGACAGTTAAAAAGGCAGACATGACTGCCAAAAGCATACTGAGCCAAAATAACACAGCTCGACGCAATTGCCGCGAAGGGTTGAATATGTCGAGCTCCATTCGAACCGCCTTCTCCAGTGAGTAAAGATATGCTCAGTTATGAATATCCACTCATAATATTCTTTTCATGTTCAGAATCAAGGTAAGAAATAAACCCACTTCACACTAATATAACAGACTTGATTATTGAGGCTAAAAAAGCGATCAAACGCACCTCGAAAGAACATAAATCTCGTTGCTTTCCACATGTCGACAAGAGATTGTGTGTCTGGAAATCGCTCGATAGGAAAGCATTGAACCCCTCACCAGATCATGGATTGGCGAGGGGCAGAATGAACGATTTATTAAGCTTGAAATTGTTTCATTAAGCGCTGTAAGCCTTCTATCTTATCGACCAGAACACTGGTACGTTCAATCGACGATTGTGACGTACATAAGGTTTCGTCAGACAGATTCTTAATGTTGACGATATTGGTGTTGATCTCGTTAGTTACACTCGCTTGTTGCTCTACGGCGGCCGCGATTTGTACGCTGCTGTCGGTCACTGCATTGAGTTTTTCTGAAATCGTATCGAGTACACCACCGGTTTGGTCGGCGCGTTCCTTACAGTTACTAGAAAGAGCGATCCCTTGCTGCATGGCAACCACCGCGCTCTCTGCGGTCTCTTGCAACTGGCGGATCATTGCGTGAATTTCGTTTGCAGAAGTGCCGGTTTTGGAGGCGAGATTACGAACTTCGTCAGCAACGACGGCAAACCCACGTCCCGCTTCACCCGCTCTGGCGGCCTCGATAGCGGCGTTAAGCGCGAGCAGATTGGTTTGTTCTGAAATCGTCGTGATAACTTCAAGAATACTATCGATTTTTTGGCTGTCTTGAGCCAGTACATTGATAATTCCTTGCGCGCGATTAAGTTCGTTTGCCAGAGTCGTGACCTCGGTGATGGTGTGCTGAATACTCTCTAAGCCACGTTTTGATTCTTGATCGGCTTCTTCTGCTAGCATAGACGCCGCCGATGCTGCATTCGCAACTTCGCTAATTGAGTGGGTTAGCTGTTCTACCGCCGCTGCCACTTGCTCCGTCTCGTTACATTGCTGATCCAAACTTTGCCCGATGGATTGTATGGTTCCGAACTCATCTTCCGCAGAGACTAGAATCTGCCCTGATGTTTCAGTCGCTCGAGCTGTTACTGCGCGTAACTCAGCACTTTTCATCATTAGTGCCAATTCCACTTGAGAATAGTCATCAAAGTGGTTGGTATAAGGTCTCTCCATTAGCGGGTTCGAATAGGCGCGATTGGCTAGCGCTGTCAGTTCACCAACACGCTTACGTTGGTAGAAGAGAGCACCGCTTGTCAATGTGGCGAAGACCAGCAGCATCATACTTGTCCAATTCGGTACCGATATGACCCCAATAACTGCGACGAGCGTGGTGAACGCTGCGAGCGCGAGAGCAACCGTTGCAAGGGGGAGGCGGGTTTGCTTCGGCGCGTTTCCACTGCGGAGTTTTTTATACAATGCTTCCGCTCTTAGAACTTGTGCTTCGGTCGGCTTGGAACGAACCGATTGAAACTCGATGATATCGCCGCTTTCTGATTTGATGGGGGTGACAAAGGCGGAAACCCAGTAATGTTTCTCATCTTTACACTGGTTTTTCACCAGTCCCATCCAGCTTTTACCTTGGTTTAGATAATCCCACATCTGTTTAAATGCTTGCTTGGGCATATCTGTGTGGCGAACCATATTATGTGGATTGCCGATCAGTTCAGATTCAGAGTAACCAGCTACACCACAAAAATCCTCATTAGCATGGGTAATATGGCTCGATGAGTTTGTGGTAGATATTAGGTTTGCAGAAGCGCAGTAATCTTTGTTGAGCGTTGTTTCATCCATATTTTTAGACTCTTTCTCATGTTTTGGCATTGCTACGTTTAAGAAGAATTATGTTTAGTTATTGTTTTATTTGACTTAAAGCGGCGCATGATAACTATGCACATACCCATTAGTATTTGATGTGAATCAATTTGAGTAATTAATTTCATATAGGGTTGTTGAAACATGATTACGAGCAAAACTCTGTTGCAAAAATGAGCGCATTACATTTTATTTCGTGCGGTATGGGATATTGATTCAAAATATTGTGAGGACTTGGTGGCATTTTCATCACTGTGGATGAGAGATGTGAACAGAGATTTCAATCTATATAAATATCGCATGAAGAGTGATTGGCGATATTTTACTCAAATATCCATTAATGTAATTTATTTACTGATTTTAGTTGGCTAAATTGTGTTCCTACCCCTTTAGGGTAGTTTAATTCTGTAATTGATTTACATCATGTATTAATTTTCTTTCATAATTAACAATCGGCTCAGATAAGAACCTAACCCTTAGGAAGTATTATGAGCAAGTTGAAGCTGGTCGTTATCGGTAACGGTATGGTAGGACACCGTTATATCGAAGACCTTGTTGATAAAACGGATGTTTCTCAATATGAAATCACGGTTTTCTGTGAAGAACCACGCGTAGCATACGATCGTGTCCACCTTTCTTCATACTTTTCTCACCACACTGCAGATGAGCTTTCTCTTGTAAAAGAAGGCTTTTACGAAAAACATGGCATTAACATGTTAATTGGTGAGCGAGCGATCAACGTAAACCGCGAGAAGCGTATTGTTCATTCAAGCTCAGGTCGTGAGATTCAATACGATACGCTGATTATGGCGACTGGCTCATTCCCATTTGTTCCGCCGATTAAAGGTCGCGAGAGCAAAGACTGTTTTGTTTACCGTACTATCGAAGATCTTAAAGCAATCGAAGCATGCGCTAAGAAAAGCAAAGTGGGAGTGGTCATCGGTGGTGGCTTACTCGGGCTTGAAGCTGCCGGCGCATTGAAAGCGCTAGGTGTACAGACTCATGTTGTTGAGTTTGCACCTAAACTGATGGCGGAGCAGTTAGACCAAGCGGGTGGTAATCAACTGCGTCAGAAAATCGAAAGCATGGGTGTGACGGTACACACTAGCAAGAACACGCTTGAAATTGCACCTGAGGGCAAAGGCGCGAGAAACGTTATGCGTTTTGCAGATGGTACCGAGCTTGAGACTGATTTTATCGTGTTCTCAGCGGGTATTCGTCCACAAGATAAACTGGCTCGCCAAATGGGGTTAGGCATTGCACCGCGAGGTGGTATTGAGATTGATGACCACTGTCAAACTACGGATAAGAACATTTACGCGATTGGCGAATGTGCATCGTGGAACAATACTTTCTACGGTCTAGTGGCACCGGGTTACAAGATGGCGACGGTTGCCGTTGACCACCTTGTCGGCAACGAGAGCAAGTTTGAAGGTGCAGACATGTCTGCAAAACTAAAACTGCTGGGTGTAAAAGTAGGTTCCATTGGTGATGCTAACGGTCGTACTCCAGGCTGTAAGAGTTATGTCTACCAAAACGAAGAGCAAGAAGTCTATAAACGCCTGATTGTTTCTGAAGACAATAAGACGTTGCTTGGTGCAGTAATGGTCGGCGATACGTCAGATTACGGCGATTTGCTGCAACTAATGCTTAATGAAATTGAGCTACCGAAACACCCAGATACGCTTATTCTTCCTGCTCATGCGGGGGCAGAGAAACCAACATTGGGTGCTGATGCACTGCCAGAGTCAGCGGTTATCTGTTCTTGTTTCGATGTTACTAAAGGCAAGATTGCTCAGGCTGTTGCTGATGGGCACCACACGATTGGTGACATCAAAGCGGTAACAGGTGCGGGTACTGGCTGTGGTGGTTGTATCCCATTAGTGACTTCTGTTCTGAATGCAGAGCTTGCCAAAGCAGGCGTTGAAGTAAAGAACGATGTTTGTGAGCATTTCGCGTATTCTCGTCAAGAGCTGTTCCATCTGATTCGAATCGAAGAGATCAAGTCATTCGAAGAGCTATTAGAGAAATACGGTCAGGGTTATGGCTGTGAGGTGTGTAAGCCACTTGTGGGTTCAATTCTAGCGTCATGCTGGGGTGAGCACATCCTTAAACCTGAATTGGTTAAGCTTCATGACACCAACGATAACTTCCTAGGTAACATGCAAAAAGATGGTACTTACTCAGTAATTCCGCGTATGGCGGGCGGCGAAGTAACCCCTCAAGCATTGAAAGTACTGGCTGAAGTTGCTGCTGAATACCATCTTTATACTAAGGTGACAGGTGCTCAACGTATCGGTCTATTCGGTGCGCAGAAGGATGATCTTCCTGCGATCTGGAGCAAGCTGATTGCCGCGGGCTACGAGACTGGTCAGGCATACGCTAAAGCGCTGCGTATGGCGAAGACATGTGTAGGTTCAACGTGGTGTCGTTACGGCGTGCAGGACTCTGTGGGTCTGGGAGTGATGATTGAGAACCGTTACAAAGGTATCCGTACTCCTCACAAGATGAAGTTCGGTGTCTCTGGCTGTACTCGAGAGTGTGCTGAAGCACAAGGTAAAGATTTGGGTATCATCGCAACAGACGCAGGTTGGAATATGTACGTCTGTGGTAATGGCGGTATGAAACCACGCCATGCAGATCTTCTAGCAAGCGATCTTGACCAAGAAACTCTGATCAAATACATCGACCGTTTCATGATGTTCTATATCCGAACAGCGGCACCGCTTCAACGCACTTCAGTATGGATGGAAAACCTAGAAGGCGGCATCAACTATCTACGTGAAGTGATTGTCGACAACAAACTGGGTATCAATGATCAGCTTGAAGCCGATGTGGCTAAGCTGGTTGAAGAGTTCCGCTGTGAATGGACTGATACCGTGAATGACCCTGCTCAGCTAAAACGCTTTGCTCACTTCATTAACTCAGATCAGCGTGATGACAATGTCGTGTTCGTTCAAGAGCGTGCTCAGCATCGTCCGGCAACATTTACGGAAAAACACCCTGAAGTGAAGGGCGATATCCTTCACGTTGAATTGGTTTAAGTGGGAGACGACATCATGGCATTTACCAAAGTCTGTAACATTGAAGACATCATCCCGGGAACTGGTGTGTGTGCGTTAGTTGAAGGCGAACAAGTCGCAATCTTTCGTCCAAACAAGAGTGAAGAAGTGTTTGCGATTAGCAACATGGATCCTTTCTATCAGTCGAACGTGTTGTCACGTGGTTTGATTGTTGAACATAGCGATGAATTATGGGTGGCGAGTCCACTGAAAAAACAACGCTTCAACCTGATGACTGGCGTATGCATGGAAAACCAGCAGTTCAACGTCAAAGCCTATAAAGCTCGCGTAGTAAAAGGGCAGGTAGAGATCGCAGCTTAACCTAACGTTAAAGCGAGATTTAATAGCTTAAAGGTTTGCTGTTTCACAGTGAAGAACAGAGAAACAGCGAGCCTTTCACTATTCGATTTCAACTTTTAACTTTCACTTTTGAATAAGGACACATTCATGTCTACTGATTTTAAACCTGCTGAATTTGTACAAACCATGATTAACGTGGGTGAAGCAAAAACCAAAACAAGTACTCGTGACTTGCTTTTGCGTGGCACGATGGCAGGTATCATTTTGTCATTGGCGGTTGTTGTTGCGATTACGACCATCGTTCAAACGGGTATGGGCGTGGTTGGCGCGTTAGTCTTCCCAGTGGGTTTTGTGATTCTTAGTGTGATGGGCTATGACCTAGTAACAGGTGTATTCGGTCTTGCACCTCTGGCTAAGCTTGAAAACCGCCCTGGTATTACTTGGAACCGCGTATTCCGTTGTTGGGGTCTGGTTGGACTTGGTAACCTGATTGGCTCTCTGATTGTCGCGTTTCTTGTTGCAGTCTCATTGACGGGTAACTTCTCACTTGAACCAAATGCCGTTGCACAAAAATTTATTGCGGTATCGACGGCACGTAGCCTTGGTTTCGAGAACATGGGTATGGACGGTTGGATTACCTGTTTCGTACGCGGTATCTTCTGTAACCTAATGGTATGTCTAGGCGTGATTGGTAACATGACAGGTCGCACATTGGCTGGTCGCATTGCGATGATGTGGTTCCCGATCTTCATCTTCTTTGCTCTTGTTTTTGAACACACAGTCGTCAATATGTTCCTATTCCCACTAGGTATGATTCTGGGTGCAGATTTTGGTATCGCGACTTGGTTGAACTTCAACCTAATCCCAACCATCTTGGGTAACATTGTTGGTGGTTTGCTAATGACTTGTCTTCCTCTATACCTAACGCATGCGAAAGCAGCGCCTGCACTGTCTGATGAAGAAGAAGTAAACGCGAAACCAGTACTAGCGAAATAATCTTAATACCGCCCCATGTGAAACCATGGGGCATCTTTTAGCTTTAACGTTAATTGAATATAAAAAGTAGCCACTTTATTCCTCGCTGTGAGTGATACTTTTTATATTCAAATTTTCTCAAAGGGCGTGACTATGACTGCTTCTGATATTTCACCACTTAACAGCGGCTTCGTTTCTTTAGTGGGTGCTGGCCCTGGTGACCCAGAGCTACTGACGGTTAAAGGATATCGCGTAATTCAGCAGGCAGAAGTGGTTGTTTACGATCGCTTAGTCTCCCCGGAAATTCTCGCTTTAGCAAATACCCAAGCAGAGATGATCTACGTTGGTAAAAAGCTCGATTACCACTGTGTACCACAGGAACAGATCAATCAGTTGTTAGTCGACAAAGCAAGCCAAGGAAAACGAGTCGTCAGACTTAAAGGTGGTGACTCGTTTATTTTCGGTCGAGGTGGTGAGGAGCTAGAAGAACTGGCTGAACATGGGATTGGATTTGAAGTGGTTCCTGGGATTACGGCAGCAGCAGGTGCAACCGCTTATGCAGGCATTCCGTTGACTCATAGAGATCATGCGCAAAGCGTGCAGTTTATTACTGGTCACGTTCAGAAAGATGGCCGCGAAATAGAGTGGCGTTCTCTGGCTCAATCAAACAACACTTTAGTATTCTACATGGGACTAAAACAGAGTGGCTATATTGCTGAGAAGCTGCTCGAAACGGGTTTAGATGAGCAGATGTCTTGCGCAATAATAGAAAACGGCACGCGCCGCGAACAGCGAGTCTTTACTGGGCCACTCAAAGATTTAGCATCGCTGGCAGAGCAAGCTGTGAGCCCCGCACTGATTGTCGTGGGCAGTGTTACGTCTTTGCACGACAAACTGAAATGGTACAACTAGCCGTTATGACTGCTGCACTGATGCCCTGATTCTGTTAGAGTCAGGGCATCATTCTAAGCTCAAAAGTATCTATGGAAAAAGTGGCTATATTCGTAGACGTTCAAAACATCTACTACACCACGCGAGATAAATATCGCGCCAATTTTGATTACAACCAGTTTTGGTATATCGCCACAGAAGGTAGAGAGGTTATTGCAGCCAATGCCTATGCAATTGCTTCACATGATCCTAAACAGCGTCAGTTTCATCATATTCTCCGCGGTATTGGCTTTAACGTTAAACTCAAGCCCTTTATCCAAAGAAATGATGGCAGTGCGAAAGGGGACTGGGACGTTGGATTGGCACTGGATGTTTATGAGACGGCATCACAAGTAGATCGCGTTATTCTGCTGACTGGTGATGGTGACTTCGACGTGCTGGTGGACAGAATTCAGACTCGATTTGCGACGAAAGTAGACGTTTTTGGTGTACCAGGACTGACTGCGCAATCACTTATTGACGCCGCTGACCATTATATCGCTATCGATAGAAATCTAATTATCACACGTAACTGACAACCAAACTGGCATGCTGAGCCAAAATGATGGGTGGTTCAATATCCTACCCACTGGTTGCGACTGACTGTTCGAAATTTGCACAGATTGTGGTAGAGTTACCGACTCAACTGTAGGTAGCTTATTCATTGTTTTAGTTAGGTTTTGTTGTATGTTAAATCGAGCGGATCAGGTCACAATAAGCGTTTCAGAACAAAAGATCGAAACGTTAGATATACTACTGAAAACCATTGATACGGATATGGCTGTGTCTATGTCCTTTATTCGACGTGCTCAAGGGATGTCATTTCGCGACTTAGAGCAGCGGACAACGGGTATCAACGGTTCGACTCTAAAGCGTTACATGCAGCAAAGCTATCACTCTATCAGACCAATCCATGTCGTGGCTGCAATGTCGTGGGTCATGATGGTTCCGATGACCAGCTTTTATCTTGCCCTCAAAATGAAAGAGCACTACCGAGGAATGGATGACAAAGCCATCGAAGCTTTGTACTGCATTGGTCGACTTCCAACCGAACAATTCCACCTTTACCTCGATCTCGTGACGAACATGATGAGTGAGGAGAATAAGCAACAGTTTCGCTCTTTCCGTTCTGACGTTGAATCTCAGATCGATCCTGATATCAATTACAACGAGCTGTTGCCTCCGCCAGTGTTAGATATCAATGCTTTTGCTATCGACTACTACCGCTCAGTTGCCATTACAGTTAAACGCTTTCGCTTAGAACACCAAATTCCTATTGATGTCATCTCGCGAGTTTTAGGCCTTTCAGAGTATCAATACCAGCAACTTGAAGATGTGAATAAAGTAAGAGATTTTTCAGTGGCGATAGGATTTAGGGTCAAACTGGGTTTTGAACTTAACTCGCACGTAAATTTCACCAGTGAAATGCGTTTATTCCCACAATTTCATCAATTACGTCAAATCCAGCATTTGCGTGACGCACTGATCGTAGAAGCATTACGTTATTTAAATGGTGAATGTAAGAAGCGTGCAGTAGAAATACTGACCACACTATCAAAGATCTACATAAAAAATGTGATCTGATTTCATCAAGTGGAAATAATCAACTCAAATTGCGCAGAGCCTTGAGTTGATTATATCTCACTAAAAAACAACAATGTTCACCAGTTATTTAGGTTAATGCGAACAGAGCTTCATCGAGCGCTATCGCTGAATTTGCTTGGGCTAACATTAGAGCGGCAACCTTGTCGGGATATTGCAAATGGACTAAATGGTCGGCATTTTTTATCACCACAAGGCGACCATTTTTGAGTTGGTTTGCAAAGGATTGAGCGGTTTCCTTCGTGACATATGGATCAAACTCACCAACACATATTGTGCATGGTACAGAGATATTGGCCACGTTGGACGGTGTATGAACCAGCAATCTAACGGAGTTCTCGAAGAACACGTCAATACGTTGTTGTGACATATTAGTGATGCTCCTGACTGTCGCCTTAATGATGGCTTTATTACGCGGTATATCGCTGTTGTTTACTGTCAAAGATTCAGTAAATGACTTTGCAAAGCTCATTGGGTTGTCCATCGCAGCCGCGATCATTTTCTTGGTCGCAAGACGTCCCGAAGAAGGGATGCCAGGGACGCCACCACAAATCGACATCGACAGCACATGTGGCCATATGTCGCACAGTTCTACCGCAACAGCTGTAGCATAAGAAAAGCCAATAATATGGGCATTTCTAACCCCTAAATACTCGATAAAATCGCGCAACATAATCGCTTGTGAACGTATACTGACAGTCGATTCAAGATTCTCTGTATGACCGGTTCCAGGAACCTCAATGGTTATACAGTTCAATTTTGTCGCAAAGAAGGTCGAGAAACTGTGGACACTTTCTATGTCCTGTAACGCGCCTAATAAAAAAATAGCGTACTGATCTGAACCTTCGCAGTGGTGAAACGAATAGCGGTAGTGATTGCCATTTAAGATCGTTTTTATAGTTTCCATTTTAATGTCCTCGGTTGAATAAGGACTTAACTATAAACGATTGATTGATAACGTTATGGCTAGGAATCTAATGAATAATCATACTCTAGAACAGCATTTGGCTGACGCGGAACAACCAGTTAAAGACTTTATGGCTGAGCTGTTGGAAGCGCTAGGAAAGAAAGTCACTGACAACCAAGACCCCAAGCTAGCACTTCGCTACTTCGGAGCTCAATTGGAAATCAAGTTGGTTTCGTTTGAGGGTGGCTATGACGCGGGTCAGTGACCACAGGGGAAAAACAAAAAAGCCAGTTGGGTAAACCACACTGGCTTTTCTATTTGGAAATTAGTGTTGAGCGTCTTGTTCGCTTGCCGTTGATTCCTGCTCGACCAACGCCTCTTCATTGTTGCGGTTTGCCTCTTCTGCTTCTAGCTTAGCGCGCTCGGCTTTTGAGATGTAGCGAGGTTTATTACTCTTATGCAGCTTAGCGTTTATCTTTTTTTGCTTAGCTTTTAAGATGCTATTGATCTTCTTTTTACGGTTCATGGTATCGCTCGGTCCTGAATAAGGCGCCGATCCTATCAAAAATCTAAACACAAATCACCAATATCAGTGATGGGTATCGTCACCATAAAGAGCATTTTAGCGTACTTGTGAAAGACTGAATATTGAGGATGTTTGCTTCCATACATTGAGACATTCCTCCATTACTCGCATTGCAAATAAAGGTGTAAACACTCATCAGTTAAAAGCCTTCTCAGACCATAAAGATACGCGGATGTTAGAGAGGTACACACATACAAGCTACTGATATCTTTCACCTTGTTGATTGAACTGAAACAATAATGTGATGGTGTGGCGCAGAGTAAAGAAGTTCAGCTTTTTCTGTATAGACATGTGGAAAACAGTTGATAGAGTCTCCTTATATGCACTAAAAGAGATTCAGTATGTAGCAGAGCAAAGTAATTATCTTGTTATTGCTTTAGGTTCAGTTCCTATTCTAGATATCTTTCTAGGTAGAAGTCACGCTGCAGATAAATTAATCAACATTGCAGGTTATGACTGGGTAGAGTTTTCAAGGGTTGTTCAGGGAGCAGGAAAGACAACCAAAGAACGTATTAGGAAAATCGCCACAATAGAAGCTTTATATAGCCATGGTGAAGAAGGAGAGTTTTGGAGGTGTGTTGCTGATGCATCGTTATAGTATTTTCTTATTACTTGTATCTTTTGCCTCGCAAAGTGCGACGACTTTTAATCAGGCACTCATCGAAGCAGGTGATGCGATTGAACGTTGTAACAATGAAATGACGGTAAATGTAGAACCGTTTCCCGTAAATGATTGGTTTAAGGGATTGTCTAAACTTGATAAGCGTTTAGTGATTGGTTACATCTCTTTGAGTAACTCGGAACAATGTACATCTCAAGAAATGGAAACACTAAGGGGGTTAAGTAGTCAACTTACATCCCAACAGCGTGAGGCACTTGAAAGCTCAGCAATATCAGAACCTTTCGAGTTTAGCGGAGACATCTCCCATTTAGATATGAATGAAATTAAAAGAATACAAAAAGCGTTTCCTAAACCATTTGATACATTTCGTGTATTGGATGAGTTAGGGTTATGGGACTGACTTAGTAGAGTTATGAATTTGTCGGCTGCTTATTGAACAGGATTTTAAAATTTTATCGATAAAAATGGTCACCCAGCGGTCACAAAACAGAATTCGGACAACTCGCATAGTTTTTGGATTGATTAGTGAACGAATAACTATTCGGTAAAAAGTGAATAGGATAGGGTAGGCAGAATATTACGATGAGAGTATCGCTGAATACAACAAAGCCCGCATGAAGCGGGCTTTGTGTTTCGTTCCTAAGAACTAAATTTGGTGGGTCCGGGCGAACTCGAATCGCCGACCCCTACCATGTCAAGGTAGTACTCTAACCAACTGAGCTACGGACCC
>NZ_JBNJOF010000019.1:0-71164 GCF_050113875.1 Vibrio sp. TRT 1302
GGTGAATCAGCGCCAGCTGACCAACTGTTCAAGATGTTTGGTTTCACTACTGAAAACGTAGTAAACACAGCAAAAGAGTTGCTAGCGTAATCAACGCACTCTTCGAAGTGGAAGCCCTGCTCATTTGAGCAGGGCTTTTTTATTCTGGTGAGGAATCGAGATTTACTTCGGTCGTATATTTGACCGTTTTGGTCGACACTGAAGTATGAAATTTGCGAATATTCCTGTCTTGGTGGAGAACACGCTCGATAAATTGCTCGTAAGCCTGAATATCGCGCACCGAGACAATTAACATAAAATCGTATCCACCCGTGATTTGATAACACTGAGTCACTTCCGGAGCCCTTTCTATTGACTGCCTGAACTGACTGTAGATATCCCCCCTATCTCGTTCCATCTCTATCGAGACAATCAAGGTCAATTTATTTCCTGCTAGGCTGGGATTCACAATCGAAACATCGCGAACAATAACCTTGCCCTCTCTTAAGCGTTTTACTCGTTTTAAGCACGCTGGTGGAGAGAGACCCACTTCTTCCGCTAGGTCAACATTAGCGATGCGATTATTCGTTTGCAATACCGCTAGAATCTTTCGGTCAAGACGATCAATTTCCATATATTTCTTAAATTCCACACTCTACGAAATATAGTTATCAAATGGGCATAATTAAGAAATTATGCCTCGATTATTTCGCATTTAGTTTACTCATATTTCTTAACATTCACATAATATTTTGACCATATCGACCGATTTCAAGGATTTACAGTATGCGCAAGCTACAGCAGTTCTTCTCAGAGCTCGCCAAGGAAGTATTCGACGTAACATGGACACTCTATAAAGTAATGGTGCCGATCATTATCATCATCAAAATCATCGAAGAGTTCGGTGGCGTTACACTTCTGAGTCAGTGGTTAAGTCCACTCATGAGTGTTGTTGGTCTGCCTGATGAAATGGGATTAGTTTGGGCAACGACAATTCTGACCAATATTTACGCCGGGCTATTGGTGTTTATGAATACCAATGCCGAACTCAGTGTCGCTCAAGTTTCTGTCCTTGGTTCACTTATGCTTATTGCCCACTCCCTACCTATCGAGGCGGCTATTGCCAAGAAAGCCGGTGTCAGCATATTGATGACACTCGCCGTGCGCTTAGGAGGCGGATTGCTATTCGCAATAATACTTCACCAGATTTATCAAGTTGGCGGTCTGTTCACTGACACAGCACAACTGGTTTGGTCACCTGAACCGACAGCAAAGCAAAGTTATCTTGA
The DNA here is from genome assembly GCF_050113875.1 of Vibrio sp. TRT 1302. NCBI lineage: Bacteria > Pseudomonadati > Pseudomonadota > Gammaproteobacteria > Vibrionales > Vibrionaceae > Vibrio > Vibrio sp. TRT 1302. Next base: position 1,269 of record NZ_JBNJOF010000019.1, read on the forward strand.
ATGGGCGTGGTCACAAGCCGAGAATCTGGTGGTCATATTCATTATCATTTCAGCCTTATTATTAACTCTTAAAATCCTGAAATTGCTTGGGATAGAACGGTTGATGGCGGTTATTCTCCGACCTGTGCTCAAAGTCCTTGGAATTAGCCAAGCAGCAACCAATATGACCATTGTTGGCGTAACTTTGGGTCTTTCATTTGGCGGTGGACTGCTCATCAATGAGGCTAAACAGGGTCACATCCCAGCAAAAGATGTCTTCACTGCCATCATGTTACTTAATCTGGTTCACAGCATGATCGAAGATACATTACTCATACTGCTGATTGGTGCCGACTTCATGTCTATATTTTGGGGGCGATTGATATTCGGCCTAACCATCGTCGCGATTCTATCTTTACTCGTCGGTAGGATAAGTAACACCAAGTATCAACACCTGCTGTTTCGAAGTGTCAAACCCTAAACAAAAAAGCCCCGTTATACGGGGCTACTGTTATTTCTCTTCAAATCGTTTGGCTAGTTGATAGAACTCACTGACCTGTCCTTTTAGCTGAATTGCGTTTTCCTTGACGGAATGCGTTGCTGCTAGGTTCTGCTCTGCGGTAGAAGCAATCGACTGAATGTGCATATTAACATCCGTGGATAGCTGGCGCTGCTGGCCTGCTGAATCTTCTACAGCCTGCATCAGTTCATTCATCGCTTTCATTAGCGACTCAACTTCGGACAAACGCAGAGAACTCTCCTTAGCTACTTCGCTACAAGCATTGGTTTGTTCTTGGTTAGCAATGATATCTTTCTGCCACTCTTCGATCGTATTGAGCATCGTTTCAATGCTATCTTTGATTTGTACCGTTGCTTTTGATGTTCTACCCGATAAAGCACGAACCTCATCAGCCACCACAGCAAAGCCACGACCTTGCTCTCCTGCCCTAGCGGCTTCGATAGCGGCGTTGAGTGCTAGTAAGTTTGTTTGCTCCGCAATACCACCAATTTCTTCCATCATCTGGCTTACTTTTTGTGCTTGTTCACTCAATTGGTAAGTGGTACTTGTCGCCTTTTCTGCCTGAATATTAAGGCTCTCAAGATTACTGTGCGTTTGTCGAATGCTCTGCTGTGCGTCAGCACAGGTATTTAAGGTGACATCAACTATCTGGTGTGCTTCCTGAGCCTTCGAAGAGACATCATTGGCCGAGCCCTCGACCTCTTCAGTAGCTTGACGTACTTGGAGGATATCTTTCGTTTGCTGCTCCAGCGCATCAGTCAGTTGGTAAGAGGTCGCACTAAGATTATCTGACAGCTCTTGCAATGGTTTCGCTGAATCCTTCATTCGGCCTAACACAGTGCGGATTCGCGCCGACATCAGTTTTAAATGGAAATCAGCGACAGAAAACTTATCGCCGCCAGAGAATACCAGTCGGCTGATACTGTCATATTCACTCTGGAGCTTTTTAAGCTTTGCTGGTGTATCAATCAGCTCTTGGCGGAACAGTAAACCAAGCACTGAGATAGGAAGCAGACTCGCGATTAAACCGGCGTGACTGCCCAACTCAGTTAAATGAGTAACAAGTGGAGCGGACACCGCGCCAAGCAATACTGCATAACGTAACGTATCACCCAATTGTAGAGACCAACGTCGACCTGACTTTTCTGCTTTGAGTAGTGCGCGATAGGCTTTGTCGGCAATCTTTACCCATTCGGCTTTTGGTCTAACTCGAACGGACTGATAGCCAACAATCTGATTCTCTTCGTAGATAGGTGTCACATAGGCGTCTACCCAATAGTAGCCATTAGACTTAGTTCGATTCTTTACAATCCCACGCCAAGCCTTGCCTTGTTTAAGGTTGCTCCACATGTCCGCAAAGGCGGCCTTTGGCATATCACTGTGGCGAACGATATTGTGGTTCTGGCCTAACAACTCATCAACCGTGAACTCAGCAACCTGCGCAAAAGCTTCATTACTATAGGTAATGACTCCTTTTAAATCGGTTGTGGACACCAATTGTTGATCTTTTTCCAATACAGTTTCACGTTCTAAAGAAGACTGACCTGACATTTATACTACTTTCGAATTAATAATTTGCTGCCGAATATAAACAACTATTTATTTTATGACAAAATATTAATGGAAATGTTTTGGGATTTTTTGACCTAATTCACTTCCCATATCCATACGAACCCCCCTACAGACAATTCTGAGGATTCACGCTATAAGCCCGGTGCAGTTAAGCACCCCATGTATTGAGTCAGGTGAGTGCAATCGATAAACAAAAACAATTTGCTGGTGAGCGTTCCGTATCGTTCTACAATTAATACAAAAGTATGATTAAATGTTCATTCAGTCACTAAAAGGTGTGATCATATTGATCCAACAATTCACTCAGTCTTTAAAGCATCTCAGCTTACGGTACCTAACGATTCTAGGCTCCACGATAACTGTCGTTGTTTTTCTGATCTTGTATTTCTCATTCAAGATTTTTTGGAAACATGAGCTAGATATCCAGCACTCGTTAAACAGACAAATGTTTGAAGTGGAACGTGTCGAGACAGTACTGCAAATGGAAGAGTTAGAGCTCAGAGCGTCACTCGAAGATTATGCGGCTTGGACGACGATGGCGGAGTTTGTGCAAACGCCGTCACAAGAGTTTATTAATGACAGCATTGGTCCCCATGCTTTTGTCTCTGCTCTAATCGATAGCGCGATTATTTTTTCTCCTGAAGGTGGAGTTGTTTGGAATGGTACCTTTGATGGTGAACATGTCACCGATCGTGCGCTAGTAGACCTCACAGACCCTACGATAGTGAATAATATTTTGTCAGTTGCCCATCAGGCATCTGAGCAAGAGATAGAATCGTTTGTCGAGTACGCTCGAATTGGTCAATCTGCAACGATGATCGCCTCATCACGAATTTGCTTGAGTGATGCCACTCAATGCAAACATGGTTACTTGGTTTTTATTCGCAAGATTCGAGATGAATTCGTCGCGCAACTTGAACTCGCAACGGGAGTTGGCATTCATATACTCAAAGGAGAACATCCCCCTGTAGTGAGGGAAAATACACACATCGTCATTCGAAACGATATATTGTCCAATGGCGCTATCCGTATAGAAGTGGAGCATAACGAGAAGCTTCCACCCTTTTTCTCTTGGCAAGGGGCGATCGCTTTGTCTTTATTTAGCTTGATTATGTTTGTGGTCAATCTGCAAGTTATGAATTTTTTTATCAGGCCTTTTACCAAAGCCCAACGTTATTTAAAGCAGTTCCAACATTCAGACGGCAGTCTGCCAAATGAAGACACCTTTATTTCTAAAGAAGCTCGCGATTTTGCGCGCCAACTGAACAGTGTCATTTCGGAGCTAGAAGAGAGTAGAGCTCTACTTAAAATGCAATCGACCATCGATTCCTTAACCGGCATAGCCAATCGCAGGCACCTTTACGATACCGCAAATACCTACATCGAGCTGGAACAGTATCATTACATTGCTGTTGTTATTGTCGATATCGACCACTTTAAGCTTTACAATGACACCTATGGTCATATCGAAGGCGATCGCGCCCTAGTCGAAGTGGCTCAGTGTCTGAGCGCGGTCGAAACACCCTATCAACATCTTGTTGCCCGCTACGGTGGCGAAGAGTTTTGCATCATCATGGCAAATGACATGCCCATCGATCTTGAGCCCTATGTAAGTCAGTTAATTACTTCGGTTAACGCACTAAACATACCGCACCATACCTCGGCAACGGCAGAGTTCATCACCATCAGTGCTGGTGCGACAACCGCCCATGTTGATCATTACGATGAACTATCAGCGATGATACAAGCCGCAGATCGCGCCTTGTACCGGGTCAAGGAAACGGGACGAAACCATTATAGAATCGAGCCTAAACATGACTCATCTCCCGTTTAGCGCTTTACTATGGGCAATTTCTCCTTACAATTGTCGCAAGTTTGAATTTCAAGGTTAATCCTATGTCTATCCAATGGTTTCCTGGGCACATGCACAAAGCCCGTAAAGAGATCGAAGAAGCAATTCCTCAAGTTGACGTCATCATCGAAGTGTTGGACGCTCGCATCCCTTTTAGTAGCGAGAACCCGATGATTTCCGAGCTCCGTGGCGACAAGCCTGTCGTTAAGGTTCTCAACAAACGTGACTTGGCAGATCCTGAGTTAACTCAGTTGTGGATTGACCATTTTGAGAAAGAAAACAACGTTAAGGCGATGGCCATTACCACCAGCAACATTCAAGAAGTTACAAAGATTCTTGAGCTATGTCGTAAGCTCGCACCTCATAGAGAAGAGATTGGCAAAAACATTCGCACCATGATCATGGGCATTCCGAATGTGGGTAAGTCAACCATCATTAACACGCTTGCGGGGCGTGCTGTTGCCGTTACAGGCAACCAACCTGCAGTGACCCGACGCCAACAAAGGATCAATCTGCAAAACGGCATCGTTCTCTCTGATACTCCGGGAATTCTATGGCCAAAAGTTGAGAATCCACATAGCGGTTTCCGCCTTGCCGCCACCGGCGCAGTTAAGGATACGGCGATGGAATATGATGAAGTTGCCTTCTACACGGTGGAATACTTAGCTAAGGCCTACCCTGAACGTCTTAAAGAACGCTACCAAATCGAAGAACTTCCTGACAGTGACATTGAACTGATGGAAGAGATCGGTCGCCGCCGAGGTGCATTACGCGCTGGCGGGCGAGTTGACCTACATAAATGTTCCGAAATCTTGCTTCACGAACTGCGTAACGGCACGCTAGGGCAAATCACCCTAGAATTGCCTGAGATGATTACGCAAGAGCTTATCGAGGTTGAAATCGAAGCGGCACAAAAAGCAGAAATGAAAGCGAAGAAGAAAGAAGAACGTCGCAAACGATATCTGAAAAACAAGCGCTAAGCGATTGTTATAGGGCAGCTTCTCCGCTGCCCTTTTTGTACTCCACTACACGAGATTTCTGTTATATTATAACAAAAACCACACAGGAACATGATTGATGAAAATTCCTACCAACATCATTACAGGCTTTCTAGGCACTGGTAAAACAACGGCGATTCTTTCCCTTCTTAAAGAAAAGCCACAAAACGAGCAGTGGGCCGTTTTGGTCAACGAGTTTGGTGAAATAGGTATTGATGGCGCCATGATGACAGACCAAGGTGCGTTAATAAAAGAAGTTCCTGGTGGATGTATGTGCTGTGCTGCTGGGGTACCAATGTCTGTCGCGATAACCGCCCTACTGCGCACCAAACCCGATCGTTTGATTGTCGAGCCTACGGGTTTAGGCCATGCTCACAAGGTGCTGGCAACGTTAACATCTGCTCAATTCGCTGATTATATCGATCTGCGTGCAACAATAGGCTTAGTAGACCCGCGCAACTTATCGAACCCCAAATATACCGAGAATAGCAACTTTACCGATCAACTGGCCATTTCGGACATTATCATTGGTAACAAAGTTGACCAGTGCCATGTGAGCGATATTGATACCTTTAATGACTGGGTCACCGATCAAAACCCACCTAAAATCTACAGTCAGCTAGTCAAACAAGGACACTTTCCTATTGAACTACTTGATAGTCAACGCCGTAACAATGCTCCATCTTCTGAGCTAGCGCAGCATCATCATGAACACGCAGAGCAAGAACCTCAATTTGCGTTGGCTCCCGATCAGCTCTACGTACGTAAGGAAAACAAAGGTCAGGGCTATTTCAGCTGTGGCTGGTTATTTGGCGCGGAAGTTATTTTTGATTTTGATTTACTGTTCTCGATGCTTTCTGATCTCACAGCGGAACGCGTGAAAGGAGTATTAAATACCACAAACGGTTGCTACGCATTCAACGTAAGTAATGGCGTTGTATCCGTTAATGAAATGTCACTACAAGGCTTTGAGAGCCGTATCGAGGTGATCGATAGCCAGCTACTCCCTTGGGACCAGCTAGAGTCCGTCTTAAAAAGAATTGCCAACCTTGAGCAGTAGAACTCCTTAAACGACAAAAGGCGCACCGTAAGTGCGCCCTATCCCTCGTTACTCAATCGTGAGTTTGCGAATCAGGAAGTCATAAGTTGCGACCTGATCAATGACGAGGCTTTCAAATATTTCGTTGAATCCATCCAAATTGTAGGTAAGGCGACAATTTCCTCCATGCGGGTCGGTTCAGATTGCCTTACACTTAAACTATGGTTCAAATCCCCAGTTTTGCAAGCTTCAGCAAGGCATTTATGCGTCACTATTGTGAACTCGCTCCAGTATTTATTCACTTTCCATCCGTTCGCTTGTTCTCTTTTTATCAATTATGAAAATCAATATTTCAATCTTGTCGCTATAGTTAGTCTAAGACAGGCGTATAATTCGCGCTATACCCCATCTATCCTCAATTTACGGAGCCCTCACGTCCATGACCAAAAGAGAAAAATTGAAGCATTCCTTCCTTGCAAAAGTTCCTAAGGATGCAATTAATCAATTTCTCTCCAAGGACAAGACTCCGATTTCCGTGTTGTTTCTTTCACTCCTAGTCGGAGTGCTAGCTGGGCTGGTTGGCACCTATTTCGAAATCGCAGTTCACTTCGTATCAGAAACCCGTACAGAGTGGCTAAAAAGCGAGATTGGCAGTCTACTTCCATTGTGGTTAGCGGCATTTATCATTAGCGCGTCGCTCGCTTTCATCGGCTATTTTCTAGTCCATCGATTCGCTCCAGAGGCCGCCGGTTCTGGTATCCCTGAAATCGAAGGCGCGATGGACGGAATTCGCCCTGTGCGCTGGTGGCGAGTGATCCCTGTAAAGTTCTTTGGTGGCATGGGAGCATTAGGCTCAGGTATGGTGCTGGGACGCGAAGGCCCAACAGTGCAAATGGGTGGAGCGATCGGTCGCATGGTGACCGACATTTTTAAAGTCGACAATGACGACACCAAACACTCTTTGCTGGCATCAGGTGCTGCCGGCGGCCTCGCGGCTGCATTTAACGCGCCTCTCGCAGGGATTATGTTCGTTGTTGAGGAGATGCGTCCGCAGTTTCGTTACTCGCTAATCTCTATTCGAGCGGTGATTATTTCCGCTATTTCCGCCAACATTGTGTTTCGCTATATCAATGGCCAAGATGCTGTCATCACCATGCCCCAATATCAAGCACCGGATCTCGCGACGTTGTGGCTCTTTCTCCTCCTTGGTGCCCTGTTTGGCATGTTTGGGGTTGTGTTTAACCAACTGGTGACTTTGTCACAAGATCTGTTCGTCAAACTGCATAAAAACGACCGTAAACGTTACTTGATCACAGGCTCACTTATTGGCGGTTGCTTTGGCATTATGCTGCTCTACTTCCCTGAAGTAACAGGTGGCGGTATTAGCCTTATTCCCAATATTACTAATGGCGGGTACAGCGCGTCGATACTATTGCTGATGTTCGTCGCACGTATCGCCACAACCATGATCTGTTTTGGTTCAGGAGCGCCAGGTGGTATTTTTGCGCCAATGCTGGCACTTGGGACGCTGTTTGGATACGCCTTCGGTCTCATCGCACAAGGACTCTTTCCAGATCTACCTATTACACCAGGTATGTTTGCCATCGCGGGGATGGGAGCACTATTTGCTGCGACGGTTCGGGCTCCTATCACCGGTATTTTGTTGGTGATAGAGATGACCAACAACTACTACCTAATCCTGCCATTAATCATCACCAGCTTGGGGGCGGTAATTTTTGCTCAGATGCTAGGTGGACAACCGATCTACAGCCAGTTGCTGCATCGAACTCTTAAAAATGAGAAGTTAAGACAGAAAGATCTACCGACAAATGCGCAATGAGATTTGCCTCGCAACCGTTTGGCTTGCTATTATCGCCGCAGATTAAAGCAAGGCAAAGGAGTGTCTCAGTCAAAAGATAGCTTTGCTTATCACGCCGATTTAGCAGCATATAGGATGAATCTTTTTGAACTGGCGACGTTTTACTCAATTCCAGAGTGTCCCTCCGTCTCAAGCCGCTTTGGCTCTAGGCATGATCGGGCTTGGTCATGCTTGGGCACTCTACATTCCAGAAATTGGTGAGCTAATACGCCCTTACCTTGCAGGTTTTGGGGCACTATTGCTTTTTCCGGTTTTGGTTAAATATCTCACCAGTTACTCCACTTTTATTAATGACATTCGTCACCCGTTGAGCGGCAGTCTGATGGCTCCAATGAGCATGGCACTGTTGATTTTGTGTGATTATCTCGCTCTAATTTCGCCGGTGATCGCTTACCCAATTTGGTTTGTAGCCCTTCTATTACATCTGACAATGATGACCTTGTTCTTCACTTTTCAGTTGTTGAACTTCAAGATGTCTAACATCGTACCAAGCTGGTTTCTCTATCCAGTTGGCCTGATCAGTAGTTCGTTAGCAGGCACTAGATTTGGTCACAACGTTTTTTCTGAATCACTGGTTATGGTTTGCATCGGCATTTACTTCTTTATGCTGCCGTTGGTTCTCTATCGTCTCGTTTTTGAAGGAATGTTACCTAAGCGTGCCAAGCCAACACTCGCCATAATGGCAGCCCCCATCAACCTCACGTTAGCGTCTTACCTAGTTAACTTTCCTCATCCAGATCCGATTTTGACAGGCGCACTGGCGGGAATCGCTATCACTATGACGCTACTGATTTATCTCTGTTACATACGCTTGATGCGTCTCAAGTTTCAGCCTTCCATCGCTGCAGTCACCTTCCCTTCCGTCATTAGTGCGATAGCTATGCACCGTCTCACCTCTTTCTTTGGTGAAAACTATCCCCACTGGTACTGGTTGCATCGATTTGGTCTATTTGAACTTTCCGTCGCTACTGGTTTGGTTGTCTGGGTAACGGTTGGTTATTTCAAAATGTATTGGCCGGAAATTTTGACCGACAATAAATAGATTTTTCAAAATAGCACACAATGGACGGTATTATTTTATCGTCCTAAGACGGCTAAAGCCTATATAGGAAGAGCAGCTATAAATATAGGCAATATTTATCTCTGTAGCCAACACTACAAATATTAAATACCGCACTCGCATAACTTCATCATTTGATACATATATCCTTTGTCAGCTGGCGTTGTCTCGTAATAAAAAGGATATTCAAAAATGAATACATTACACAACCAATCGACCTTGCCACAATTTATTCACGACAAGCTTAATCACCATATTGAAGATCTTATCAATCAAAATGAAAATTCTCGGCATCTTGTTCTCGGTTTAACACCTAAACAAGATGATATTGTTCTTCAGAGCAATGATTATCTTGACCTTGCTAATCATGATCAGATTGTTAAGCAGCATATTAATGCGATAGCGAGTTGCCAAACCAGCCCTTTAATGTCTGGGATATTCCTACAGAGTGAAGAGCGTAAACCGAGTCTTGAGCATCAGTTAGCGAACTTCACTGGGTTTCAATCGTGTTTACTTTCTCAATCTGGTTGGGAAGCGAACATCGCTCTACTGCAAACAATTTGTCACCAACACACGAAGGTTTACATCGACTTTTTTGCGCATATGTCATTATGGGAGGGCGCAAGAATCGCTGGGTGCGATGTCCACCCATTTATGCACAACAATGTCCGTCATCTTGAAAAACTCATCAAACGACATGGTGCAGGTGTTGTTGTAATTGATTCGATATACAGCACTATCGGTACCATTGCCCCGATCAGCGATATGATATCCATCGCTAAAGAATATGGCTGTGCGATTGTTGTCGATGAGTCTCACTCGCTTGGTCTTTTTGGCGCGCAAGGAGCAGGTCTACTTCACCAACTTGGCCTGACTCATTTGGTTGATTTTATGACCGCAAGTCTCGCCAAAACATTCGCTTATCGTGCTGGTGCTATATGGTGTAATAACCAAGCCAATCAGTGTATCCCATTCGTTGCTTACCCTGCTATTTTTAGCTCTGCACTTTTACCCTACGAAGTTGAACGGCTTGATATGACCTTACAAGTTATAAAAGCGAGTGATCAACGACGTCATCGATTAGAGGAGATCAGTCATTATTTAAAACATGAACTGGTTAAAAAGAACATTACCATTCGTAGCCATTCTCAAATTATTTCACTGGAAACTGGTGACGAACGAAATACAGAAAAAGTGCGCAGTTTTTTAGAACATCATGGTCTATTTGGTGCCGTATTTTGTCGGCCGGCAACCGCAAGAAATAAAAACTTGATTAGATTCTCTCTGAACAGTTCTCTTAGCGAAAAGCAACTCGATAAAATTATCTACGTATGCTCCAAAGCAGCCGAGCAATCAGACATGTATATTCTTTAATCTTCAGGCCCTTTATAGGGCCTGAATTAAATCCAATTAGCAATCTTATCGAGCAGTTTATCTGTTGCCGCAGGTTTAATAATGTAGTCATTCATACCTGCCTCGTGAATTTGAGCAATGACGCTTTCACTCGAATTACCGGTATGGGCCAATATCGGAATGGAAGCATAGCGCTGCTGCGAAGCGCGAATAGCACTGGTCGTTTCCAATCCATTCAATTGCGGCATTTCGAGATCCATGATGATTAAATCGACATCTTTTTGCTGGAGTTCATCAAGTACCTGCTGACCATTACTCGCTTGGAGAACAGTGAAGCCCTGCTGCTCAAGTAATACCGATGTATAAAATCGTAGCGATTGGTTGTCATCGGCGACAACAATGGTTTTGCCAGAATCAAACGATTTGCGTGGCAAAACGTTTCTGTTCGGCTCTATGTCCTCGAAAAATAGCTCATCAATAATGTTACTGGCACTAAGCATCATGCTATGTTTTTCAACTGGATAAACGACTAAGTGACGCTCTATATCATTGTGATACTGACTATTTTGATCATATAAGAAGACTATCCTGCCTTCTGTAAAATGCAGCTTACTCTCCAACTCTGCCAAAGAGAGTGGCTTATCAACGGCACTGTCTAAGTCGACTAGGATCAAATCGAATTCGAACTCGTACTCTTCTTTTTTACTCGCTGCATCTAAATCTAGTATTTTAAGCCGGAAATCTTTGTAGAACGCCACTTCGTTTATTTGTCGCATCAAGGCATTTTGCTGACCAATATATAACACCGATTTTGACTTCATCAGATCTTGTTTGATTTGCTTAACTTCAGAGGAATCATACTTAGGGAACATCAAGGTGAATTCAGTCCACTCTCCGAGTTTAGAACGGCATGACACATTGCCACCAAGCGCTTTCATCACTTTTCGGCAAAATGGTAGGCCTAATCCATAGCTGCCTGTTTTCCCAAAGGTATAGAAGTCGTTGAAAATATGGTCAATAACTTGGGGGGCGATGCCCACTCCGTTATCGGTAAAGGTCAGCTCGTTGTGCCATTCATAACTTCTAAGTTCGATAACGATTTCAAACTGGTTGTTGTTTTGGTAATAGAACGCGTTTTTCAACAAGTTGTACAATGCGTATTTTATTAATGCATCACTACCAAAAAATTCAAAATCGATGCCTTCAGCTAACACTACCGCTTTCTTATCTTTCAGGCTCTTGTAGGCAAAGCTGTCTAAGGCATTTTCAGTGATTGATCTTATCGAGTGCTTTTTAAATGTCGTGCGTGAAACGCGATTCTCATCAATCGAGGTAAGCAATAAGTCGATGGTCTCATTCCCGGTTCTAATCACTTCATCGGCGTCGCTAATCACATCGCGTGCTAGCGACAACTCCTGTGAAGACAACTTGTAGCCTGATTGGCGGCTTGTGCTCTCATCAGGCAGCAGAGAATTGAGTACATCGAGAGACGCTTTCAGTGCACTAAGCGGATTACGCATCTCATGAGCCATTCCTGCACCGAAGGACTTCGCAAGTGACACTTTACTTTCATGTTCCACCTGATTCCTGAAATAAAACAGGTTTCCGAACACATAGGTAAAAAGGAATATCGGCATATATGCCCATACGACTTCTTGCTGTACATATTCGGTATCTAAGCCGTAGGCGGTGAGATAGGCAAATACGATAGCAACTGTCGCCTGTATCAGCATCAAGCTCGTCTGGTGAACAAGTAGCACGTGAAGGAATATAGATGCCATGAATGACATTGCCCAAATTGTCGACCAATGATTCATGAACATCATGTAGCTAAAAAAGTAGGGTAAACAGATACCTATCGCAAAAAAATAGTAATACGGTAGGTAGCGTTCAAGGTGCTTAGGTACATAGTTGCGTAGCGCTAAAACGGCAAACAATGCGGAACACGCCAATCGCATTGACAATGATTCGTACGGCTGTGGGAACAGATAGCTCCACACATAGTAGTATGTCGGAAACCCAAGCAAGCCCATCCAACCAACTAACGTTAGATTGGGTTCTGCATATTGGTAAACTTTACGAACTGATTCCGATATCGAGACCATTGTTAACCCTAACGTCACCTAACCACACAATAAGACAAAGGTTTATTATTGTTCTGCCTAACTAATTCTTAGCACACATAACGACAGCTAACCAATTAGCGCCGCAAGAGATCTGGCGTTATGTGACCACGAGTTTGATTGTGCTGCCGACACGACTTGCGTGCACATCAATTCTTTGCGCTATCTGCTCTTTTAACTCACTGACGTGAGAGATTAGACCTATCATTCGCCCTGCTTGCTGCAAATCAACTAGGGTCTGAATAGCCAGATCCAATGACTCTGGATCTAGGCTGCCAAAACCTTCATCGATAAACAACGTGTCAAGACGAATACCGCCACTGTATGACTGGACGACGTCTGATAGCCCAAGAGCCAAAGCCAACGCCGCCATAAAAGATTCACCACCAGATAAAGTCGCCACATCACGGCTTTTTCCGGTATAGCCATCCTCTACACTCAAATCGAGTCCTCGCCCTGCCGAACCTTTAAAGCCATCCATCTTTCGCACTAGGTGGTAACGACCTTTACTCATGATGCTTAATCGTTGTGATGCTTGAATCAACACATCATCAAGCAATACACCTAGCACAAAGCGATGTAAGCTTACTCGGCTTCCTGTTTTACCGCTGGCGACATCGTAAAGTGTTCCGTAGACTCGGTATTCGGCTTCCAGTTGTCTATTTTTTTCATGCAGAATCGCAATGTCTTGCTGTACTTTTTCGACCCTTTGAAACAAAGAACGGACGGCGTCTAACGCTGCTCTCACCTGCTGATACTCTTGCTCAACCTGCGATAATTGAGACTTTTTGCTATCTAAATCAGGCTTCTCATAATTGGTCAGATGTTGTTCTAAGTCAGCCACGGTTTGTTGCAACTTAACCGTTGTTTCTTGATACTCATTCGCCGTCTTTTGCCACAATACGATTTGAGATTCTTCTGCTCGACTTTGCAAAAAGATTTGCTCGGACTCGAAGCCTGATCGCTCTAGCTCCGTATTCCATATCTGTTCAAACTGATCGCGTTTTTGCTGCGCTTCATTACATAGCTGGTTATTGGTTTCCAGTTGGCTTTGTAGGTTTGTCACTTGTAAAGTGAGCTGTTCATTGGTCTGCTTGGCTTTTTCTAACGCCTGCTTAAGCTGTTCAATAGCCGCTTGATTGCTTGCATACTGCTGTTCCACTGCTGCAACAGAGGGGTAATTGGCATCAATCGCTGATGCAACTTTCTCAAGCTGCTGTTGTTGTACCTTGAGGGCTGATTCATTTGCCGCGATTTCCGCTTTGAGTTGGTTGATTTTCTCATCACCGTTGGCACAACGCTGATTGAGTTCAACCACATCCTGTTCCATCTTCGCTAAATCAATGGTCGATAACGCCTCGACCCTCTGCCTGATCTGAAGCAATTGCTCCTCTAACTGAACAACATCAACTGTTACATTGTCTTGTAGCTGACTCGCCGCTTCATTTAGCTGCCGTTTTTGCAGTTCTAGCGTATTGTTATGCTGGCTGTACGCATTATTGACAAGATTGAACTGCTCTAACGCATGGCGCTCTTGCTGTCGCGCACTCTGAACTTGTTCCTTGGTGACACTTTCGCTGCTTAATTTGGCGGGATCAGGATGCTGGCAACTACCACAGACTGGGCAAGGCTGATCCTGTTCCAGTTTCTGCGCAAGAATCGATGCCTGTGCATTGTGCCACCCTAACTCCAATTGATCGGCATAGTTCCGCTTTTCCTCAAAGGAAGTTTTTGCTGCCGCAAGTGATTGTTCGTGCTCACCTGACAAACCGATTAGACGATCAAGTTCAATCTTGATCGCGTGGTATTTCTTCAAATCTGTTAACAGATGCTGGTGGCTCAACATCTTGTTTTCTAGCGCTGCTTTCTCACTCATGTCCTGACGAGCCTGTTGCAAAGAGTTAGCGGCGATATCGGACTCTTTAACCAACTTATCTTTCAGTCCGAGGTACTGAATCTGCTTTCTTGCTAATTCGTCACGCGTTGCGACGAGTGAACTCACTTGCTGCTCTAGCAGTTGCTTTTCTGCAAGTTTTATCTTTGCTTGTTCAAGCTGAAATTGGGACTCATTCAGTTTGGCAATCTGATCGGCGTTTGTTTGTGCTTTCTCTAGCTCCATTTGGCTTTTGCTATGAGCCAATCGAGCCTCCTCTATCTGTCCATTTAACTTGGCAATACTGTTCGCGAAGTTGTCGATTTGTTTCTTAATGGACGCAAGATTTGAATATGGCACCTCAAGCTTAGTGGCAATATGCGCTGCGTGAAGCTTAGAGTTAATCTCTTCTATCTGATTGCTATTGGCACGGTGATTCGCCAGCGCGTTACGACTAACTTCCAGCTTGATGAATTGATCATGAATCGCCTGAGCCTGAAGGAGTTCACTTTTGACGTGGTTTAGCTTTTCATGCTCGCTATGTTCTAGCGCTTTCGCCGATTCTAGCTCAGCCCCCAAGGCTTGCTCACGTGCTGCCAGCTCTTGCTCGGTAGGGACTTCGGCTACCTGTAAAGCGCCGCGAATTTGGTTATCAAATTCATCTTTCGCTTTGCTAATAGCACTCGCCTTGTCTTTGAGGGCAAATTCAATCTTCTTATAGACATCTGTTTGAAACAGTTGCCCAAAGATCGCCTCACGATCTTTCGAACTGGCGAGCAGCAATTCACGAAACTTACCCTGAGGCAACACCATCACTTGGCGAAACTGAGTTTCATTTAGCCCGAGTAAGCTTGTTACTTCTGCTTTTACTTGTACCGTCTTACTGGTAATGAGTTGCTCACCATGGGTTATTTCATAAAGCGACGCAGTATGTTTTCGGGTTGTCGTTCCTTCTCCGCGCGCTTTCGGTGCTTCTTGCTCTGGCGAGCGAGTAACACGGTAATGGCGATCATTTAGTGTAAATTCCAACGTAATTTCCGTTGGCAATTCCTCTTTGGCTTGGTCACAACGCATCTGGATACCCTGACGCTCGTTACCCGTTGTTTCTCCATACAGAGCGAAACAGATAGCGTCGAGAATCGAAGTCTTACCCGATCCCGTAGGACCGTTGATAAGAAACAGAGGGTTACTTCCTAACTTAGTAAAATCGACAATTTCGCGCTCAGCAAAAGGCCCGAATGCTTGCATGGTCAGTTGAGTCGGTTTCATCGTGTACCCTTAGTGCTGGTTTAGCTGTTTGACGATATCTGTGATCGCTTGATCTTGCTCTGGTGTCAGTACGCTATCCTGAGCTTCAATAAAGAAATCTCGGAACATATCCACCTCACTTCGAGCCAGTTTGGCTGCGGCCATTTGCTGCTCAACACCGATCAACATCCCCGGTTTCTCTAAATGCAGCACGTTGGGATACACGGCTCTTAATTTTTCCATTGGATTGAGGATGGCATGCTTGTCCATTAAACGAACCAGCAGATAGTCGTTAAACTGTGGATCGGTTTTCGCGCCAGAGATGATGGCATCAAGTTCGCCTTCGATGATTCTCATTTGATGAGGCGCAACAAGATCAATATGGGTTGCTGACTTGAAACCATTGAGATCGAACTCCACCAATGTCATGCCTTTTTTCTGATGTTGCTCAGAGAAGCTGTACTTCATTAAAGAGCCAGAATAACGGATAAACTCTTCACCCTTGTACTGAGGCTGATGGAGATGGCCTAGTGCCACATAGTCAAAATCGACAAAATGCTGATGGCTGACTCGATCAGAGCCACCGATAGACAGTGGGCGTTCTGACTCAGACTCGATGGCACCATCAACAAAACAGTGACTGATTAGAATGTTCTTAGAACTTGGCTGAACGCACTGCTTAATCTGCTCACACAGTAATGCGTGTGCCTGATCGTAAGTCGATACCGCTTGGCCGAAATGGTGACGAACCTGTTCAGGATCACTGTAAGGCATGCCATAAAATGACACTCGACCAATGTCAGTCTCTAATTCAACAGGTTGCAACATATCCTGAAAGCTCGACAGAATGTGTAGACCAGAGCTTTTCATCTGTTCAGCACCAAAACCTAGTCGCTCTGCGCCATCATGGTTTCCCGAGATCATGATGATTGGAAGCTGCAATTCTCCACACACTTTTGTCACAAATTGATTGAGTACTTCGATGGCAGCCGTCGGTGGTACGGAACGATCGTAGATATCTCCCGCAATGACCAAGGCATCTACAGGATGTGTCTCGATATACTCAATAATTTGCTGAAGTACGACTTTTTGATCGTCTAAAAGTGAGACGTTGTGAAACTGGCGGCCAAGATGCCAATCAGAGGTGTGGAGGAATTTCATACAAGCCCAGCGTTGTTCTTATCGTTAGGCCAATATAATAATATTAATGCTAGTGAAAGTCGCACCTTAAGTGCGACTTTTACTGATATATAAGGGAGTTAAGCGCGCTTTTTACAATGCTCGATAGCGTTGCTCAGTAGCTCAAGTGCGCTTTGATCACATTCAGGTAGGGCCGCGTCACTTTCACCTACAGGGGTTACTCGTTCACCCCATCGAATATGACAAGCGCCCCAAGTGAGACCCGCACCAAATGCAGCCAATAGTAGGTTATCCCCTGGTTTAACGAAGCCTTGCTCTAGGGATTCACATAACGCGATTGGTACCGTCGCCGCTGATGTATTGCCATAGTTGTGAATATTAACGAACGCTTTATCTTGGTTGATTCCAGAAAGATCGCATAAGGTTTGGATAATGCGAATGTTTGCCTGGTGCGGAATGACCACATCAATGTCGTCAGTGGATAAACCACTACGTGCCAATACGTTTTGCGCCGCGGCGCCCATACCTTTTACAGCTCGTTTAAAGATCTCTTTACCTACAAAGTTGAAATCCCAATAGCCATTGTCAGCAGCAAAACGATCCATTGATGTGCCAAATTTAGGAACAGAAAGAATATCACGTCCAGCAGAGTCACAGCCTAGTTGTGCCTGCTGTAAGCCCACTTGCTCTTCTGTACGCGTTAACACAACTGCGCCCGCGCCATCGCCAAACAACACGGCAGTATCACGCATTGTCCAGTCAATGAAGAATGACAAACGCTCAGCACCAACCACTATCGCATTTTGATAATTACCCGCCTGCATCAGGCGTGTTGCTGTTTCTAAGCCGTAAACGAATCCCGTACACGCAGCATTAAGATCAAACGCAGTCGCAGCTTTGATGCCAAGATTCTGAGCGACTTTAGAAGCAATATTCGGAATGAGTGAGTCGGGTGAACAGGTTGCAATAATAATGAGGTCAATCTCATCAGCACTTTTACCCGCACAAGCCAACGCATGCTTTGCGGCAACTGTGGCCATGTCAGAGGTGTTTACGTGACTGATACGGCGGTTTTCAATACCAGTTCTCGTTCTAATCCATTCATCTGATGTATCAAGAAAAGTGCTTAAATCTGCATTAGAGAGCGTAGCTGGCGGTAGGCATTTCCCCCAACCAGTAATTTCTGCATAGAAATTTTTCATTTAGAGCCTTTGAATTTGTTATTTGTATCACTCGATTGTTTCAGAGTATAACTATCGATGACATTGACTGTCATCTTATAGAAAAAATAACGAGAGAAAAACTATGTCTACCTTTAATACACGATGCCCATCTTGCTCAGGTATCAATCGGGTGCCGACCGAACGTATTGCAGAATCTCCAGTATGTGGGAAATGCCAAACACCCCTACTTGATGGGGCACCTATTGAAGGAACCGATTTAAACTTCACTGCACTTTTAAACAGTGACGTACCCGTGGTGGTCGATTTTTGGGCACCATGGTGTAACCCATGTGTTGGATTTGCTCCCGTCTTTGCGGACGAAGCCAGTGAGCGAGCAAAAAACGTTCGATTTGTAAAAGTCGATACTGAAAGCCAGCAAAACCTCGCAGCAATGTATCAAATTAGAAGCATTCCAACCGTAATGGTGTTTAAAAACGGCAAAAGAGTCGACATGATTAATGGCGCCCTACCTAAGGGTCAGTTTAATCAATGGCTTAGCCAAGCAATTTTAAAATAACCAACTGTCAAAACCCTCTATTACAGCGGTCAAAAATGCATATTTTGGCCGCTTTTCTTTGCAATTATTCAGCCTCATTATTGATAATGGTTTTTTATCGTCAAGATTAAAACCTTTCGCTTTACCTTCACCAGCTTTAGTCCGATAGTCGCGCCAAATCCTGTTCATATTTAATCCATACTTTGAGGCCACGACATTGGAAAACACCCTAGCCCCTGCTCCTAAAGCTCGCATTTCAGTACCTGTCATTGCGCTTGCTCTATATGCAGTCGCTTCAGGCTATTTAATGAGCCTAATTCCTTTAATGTTGCCTGAATATGGACTCGAAGGTTCTCTAGCAAGTTGGCTAGCAAGCGTGTTCTACGCTGGCCTACTGATCGGCGCTATTGGTGTTGAGCCTTTAGTCAAGAAAGTCGGTCATCGCTCAGCGTTCGTTTGGTGCTTAGTGGCATTTATCATCACCATCATGATGCTGCCTTTATTACCCAACGCCACCGCGTGGATCATCGCTCGTTTTGTCGCTGGTATGGCCGTTGCGGGCGTATTTGTCATCGTCGAGTCATGGCTGCTACATGGTGATGAGAAAGCCCGAGCTAAACGTCTTGGGTTGTACATGGCATCATTGTATGGCGGTAGTGCGTTAGGACAACTTGGCATTGGCGTCATCGGCATTTCCGGCGGTGTCCCTTTTATCACCATAGTGACATTGCTCATTGTCGCCGTAGTGGTATTGCTATTCGGTGAAAGTGACCAGCCAGAAAGCGCGCACAGTACTCCGTTATCCCTAAAACAGATTGGAAAACTGAATCACGCCGCGATCATTGGTTGTGCGGTATCCGGACTGACCCTTGGTGCCATCTATGGTCTTATGCCTATCGAGTTGCAGACTCGCGGTATTCAAAATAGTGATATTGGTGGTCTGATGGCGATTATTATCCTTGGCGGAATGGCGGTTCAACCTATCGTGCCATGGTTATCTAAATTCTTAGGCCGCACATTGTTGATGGCGCTGTTTTGCATGTTAGGTGTAGCAGCAATTACATTCACAACCATGGTTGATGGCCTGCAAGCTTTAGGCGCTGGCTTGTTTTTATTAGGTATGGCGACATTCGCACTCTACCCTGTTGCAATCAACTTAGGATGCGACAAGTTAGACGCTAACTACATAGTGTCTGCCACTCAAGTTATGCTCTTTAGCTATAGCATCGGCTCTGTTGCAGGTCCTGTTGCCGCTGACTGGTTTATGGCGGGTACACAAGGCTTAATGGGCTACTTATTCGCGACTCTATTGGCAACGTGTTTGTATATGTTGATTGCTAGTATCCGTACGAAACGTCAAGCAGTCGCTGGCGAATAACCACCACAAAAAAGGACACGATTTGTGTCCTTTTCTTTATCTATTGAGTCTCTGAAATCGATTGGAAGCATTAGGCTCAGGCTTGTCAGGTACCGCTTTTCGTTCGTGAAGTAGGTGACGAATTGATAACAATGGATGAGGCAACAACATTCTTGGCCCAGCGTATCGCATCACAAGTTTCATCTGTTGCTTCGGTTCTGGTTTGTAGCAATGAATCGGACATCGATTACAAGTAGGTTTCATCTCACCATACGGGCAACGATCTAACTTAGTTTCGGCGTAATCACGCAGTGCCTGACACTCCACACAGAGTACCCCGTTTGTCTTGTGATGATCGCGACAGTAAATGGCGATCATGGCACAAACTGTTTTGAACTCGGTAAGTAACTCGCCCTGTAAAATGCTCGATATGGCCATGTTTATGCTCTGGTCAGGTTCATTTGATACAAAAGTAAATCTACTGTATCACTTATTGGCTCTTGAACTTTGACATAGGTAAAGCCTAGTTTAGATAACAAAGCTCGGCTTCCAACGTTGTCGCTCGTTGTGATCGCCACCAGCTCATCTATGTTTGAAATCTGTTTGGCGTAATTAATCACTGCCTGACCTGCTTCATAGCCAAATCCTTGCCCATACGTTGAAGGCAAGAAACCATAGCCAATGTCATATGCACTCAATTCAGGCCTTTTGATTAAGCCGCATACGCCAAGCTTCTCTTTGCTATCGAGTCGCTCTACTAGCAAAAGACAAACACCATGCTGGTGATGCATGGCTAGAATCTTCTCTTCGATATACTTCACTGCATCTGCTTGTGAGCGTATCTGCTTATCACCAATAAATTGAAGGAAATCAGGTGTGTTGTACAACTGCTCAATAAAATGAGCATCGCTTTGTTCAACCATTCTCAACCTTAGTCGCTCAGTGATCAGTGAATGCATAAATTTTGTTTCCTATAATTTTACTTAGGTGTGAGCTTAACATCGCCAAGTTACGTAAAACATCTATCAATGTCGATTGTTGTTAGGTATTACCGGGAGATGAGAACTGATGCGTATTTTCCTTCTACTCACTGCCCTGCTGTTCGGTCCCATGGCTTGGGGCTACCCTACTTATAGCCACCCAATGCCTCACCGTAGTCTGATCTATTTTGCTCCGACTAACGACTCTCACGTCAAACAATTTGTTCTGGAGAGCTTAATCAACGAATGTGAGCTAGAAGAGCGAGATTTGATCACGCTTGTCGTTACGGCGGATGGTTTTACCTCTCCAGCATGGATGAAAGAGGAGTTTGACCTGCCAGCGTTATTTGACGCTTACAAGGTTAAGCCTGATTCACATACCATAATATTGCTCGGCAAAGACGGTGGCGAGAAACGTCGCTGGGACAAAAAAACGGATTGGGAACTCGTCAAACACATTATCGACCTAATGCCAATGAGGCAGCGTGAAATGGCGACTAAAGTGAGCCCGTGTTCCGCTTAGTTAACGGCGCTTTATTGCCACAACTGAAAAGGTATGCCAATGCTTTAGCTTGCCTAGTGATGTCGGAGCTTGTTCGTCACGCTCATAAAACCGTACGACTTCAAAATTGGTGAAGAGTTTACGAATATTCTCCTCACTAAACGCAGACGTTACACTTCTATAATTATTTGCCCAGCTGTCCTTTAATCCCATGAAATCACCGGCAAAGACACCACCTAACTCTAAACAAGACTCGATACGACGCCAAATTTCATCAAAGTAATCAGGATCAGCGAAAAACAGACTTGAATTTGCAATAACAACACCCGCGCTTGGATAGTCATAGTTTTCGAAGGAAGATTGGGTTAACTCGATGAATGGATTTGCCCCAAATCTGTCATTACAAATGGCTAATGAGTCCGGATTAATGTCAAAGCCATATACTTGGTAACCTTGTTGGAACAGATACTCCATATCACTACCCGTCCCGCATCCACAATCAATCGCAACTTTAGTAACAGATTGGTTTAACCTCACCACCCATTCGGTTCTTTGAGAATGAGGACGAGCCAAGGCTTTTTGGTAATACTCTTGCCAGATTTTCTTATTCTCATCCATGCTGGGGTCGCTCCATAGTTCTACTTAAGTGGCGATGACTAGTTGATATCAATAAGTACATAACGTGCGTCAATATCGCTGCCCTTAACAGTACAAAGGACTAAACCGCTCTGTGCCGATTCTGAACAAAACACCAGCTCACCTTTGGCGTTCCATAGTGAGTTTTTACCACATGCTTTCCAACCACCCGTTGTCGATATGTGGTTACTTAGCAGTACTGGGAAACGGCATTTTGTCGCGATGTCAGCGAGAAGATTTGCATCGGCTTCAAAGCCTTGTTGTGAAATAAGTGCACTAACCAAATAAAGAGTTGCGCCCAACTGATGCGCGGCTTGTGAGTGCTCTGGTGCTGAAAAATCTGCACATATTGCTAGTGCAATCCTGTGACCAGCGATTTCGAGTAGATAATCCTTGTTTCCGGCTGAGCAATATATTTCCTCACCTTGGTGCAAATATTGTTTCGAATAGAATTCCACCTTTCCGTTAGGAAGACAGATCACCGCAGCGATCGTGGGTTTTAGCGTCGCAGATGTTTTTAAAGGAAAGCCAGCAATAACCGCGGCGTTATGCTCAACGGCAGAATCTGACAAACGAGTGAACACGTCAGATTGAGTCGTCATTGCAAGCTCTTCAGCCATTTCGAGCTCATAACCGGTCAGCGACAACTCTGGAAAGACAACTAAATCGGCGCCCTTTTGTGCAGAGATTGCGATCATCTCCAGATGCCGTGAAAGATTGGCTGGCAAGTCACCTTTTGTGACTGGGGTTTGCACCAAGCTGATTGTGAGTCCAGTGTTCAAGGTTCCTCCTTAACCAAACAAATACTCGCTTAGGCTTATAGTGCCGTGAGTTCTTTCTTCTCGCAACGGTAAGATGGTTTTGAATGTTAGACACGTGGGGTGCTGCCAAGAATCTCCGTTCAATCGGAGTGCAGCTTAGACAAACGTTAAGCCTTAAGTAACAAGAGAAGTGGTTGTTTTAGATGGATACAAAAAAACCAGCTCTTAGCTGGTCAATATCTGAAATGGAGGCGCGTCCCGGAGTCGAACCGAGGTCCACGGATTTGCAATCCGCTGCATAGCCACTCTGCCAACGCGCCTCAAATTTTTAGATGGTGCCCCGGGCCGGACTTGAACCGGCACAGCGCGAACGCCGAGGGATTTTAAATCCCTTGTGTCTACCAATTTCACCACCAGGGCAACGCAATTTGCGATGGTACACCATCATCCGAACGAGCGTGTCATTCGAACGAGGTGTACTTTAATCGATTGTTCGCCAAGGTCAATATAATTAAGACTTAATTGAGTTTGAATGCCGAAAAATTCATCTTAGCGGTTACAAAACAACTGAAACAGCTAAGAATCAGACAGTTCCCAGTTCATCAGTACGTTCAACAATTAATCGACGCGTAGTAGATATCGTCTTGAGTTGTGTGCACAAAATGGAATTCAAGTTTTTTACCGTCTTCATCGGTTACTAGGATGGTCAGTTGTTCTGGTTTCGTTTTGAGCGGTGGATATTTCGCTTCAAACCAAGAACGGTATATACCTTCCGAGTCATAGTGTTTTGACGTCAATTGAAACAGGCTCGGCCCGCTCATCAGTGCACCACTTTCCGTCACAACTTCTGCGTCGATCAATTTATTGTGCTCAAGTGTAGACTCAAGAACCGCAGTGATGGAGATACTGTTGTCTTCATCTCTGCTCGGGAAAAGGCTCACCTTGTGTTCTGCGTACTGCTCCGCTATACCGTCATGCTTTGCTTTGTGATATCCACAACTGGTACTAGCGACTTCGATTTGACTACCTTCGACTACAGGTTTGTAGTATTCACGAGTTGTCGGATAAAGCACACAACCCGCGAGGAGTATGCTTAATAAAGCCACATGCCAAATTCTATTCATAATGTCTCCTAATTCGGCCGTTATTATGAACACTGTTTTATTAAATCTCTACCACTATATGCAAATGCTAATTTTTCATAAATGTAAATTTGCCGTCTAAGGGACGATGGCGAGGGTTCTGTCCTTAAAGATGACGTTCTCGATATTGACCAGCGTATCTTTGCCTGTTGAAGGACAAGCGACGATGTATCCACTAACACTTGGTTGGACTTGAGAGCACTCACTATACTTGGCATCAACTACATAGCTATCGTTACCCATTTTTCCATCAACAGTATTATTGTATTTGTTCCCTTCGAGTCTATTGTCCCTATCGTTTGCGATAAGATTGATGGCTCGATTGCCGATGATTTGAGCATTAAGTAGCCACTGTGATTTATAGGTATACTCTTCCCCAGCAATGGCGTCATCACGATTCATTTTAAACGTCGCAACATCACTGCTAGCCGGAAACTGGTTGATCTTAAATGTATATACGCCCTCAGAGTCGATACGAGCCGTGTACTGGATATAGTCATGGAAGAACTGCGAAATCCACTGTTTGGCATCGGGATCTTGAGTGTCCATCGCTTGGCGCGTCAAAGCCTGATAGCCATCCAAACCAGTTCCGTTATGTTGAGCGAGCCCCATATACGCTTCAAATGCAGCAGCAAAATACTCATGCGAGTATGTAGTGCCTATCGTTGCGGAGTTAACGTCATCCCCTAGCCACTCTTGCCATGTGTCTTCTTCTGGTCGCCATACGGCATTTCTTCCCGCTTTATGGTCTTGATAAAGGCTCAGCGCCCGCGCATCAATCTGCTGTTGCAACGCTTGATAGTTGCTGTTCGGCGCAATTCCTTGTGCTTGAACAAGGTGAAGTATCTCTTCATAGGCAGCATCTCTATCGGCATTACGACCGAGGTTCGTACAGTAACTGGCGTACTTACTCATGTAATGACAATCGCCATCAAGCGTGAGCTCTCGGTACATTAATGCTTGGCTGTTCATTAGCCATTTGGGTGTCTGTGTACTTTTTGATACACCCTGAACAAAACTTTCGCTAACCGCTTCAACATCCGCTTCACTTTGGTTAGCACTGTAGTTGGTAAACGAATGGATAAACGCCTGTTCACTGGTAAAGTCCAGTCCAGCTAAGGTCGAAGCACCTGAAGCCGTGACCCATGCTTCGAGTTGACCTTGCTTAAACGCTTCTTTGACGAACAATCTCGTCATCAAAGCTTCGTTCGCTTGATCATTAGCGGTTAACATTAGGGTCGCATTTCGTTCAGCCATACTATTGGCGATCGACGTCTTATCCGAACCATAACTGCTACCTGAAAAATCAGTGAGTAGATGCTGCATAATCATAACGGCACGACGGATTTTCTCTCCATTGACTCCATCATCAGCGGCAATGATATGAATGGCGGCTTCGGATGTTGACGTTTTAGAACTTCGACTCACATTCGCTCGCGGTAACAGTTTCACGTAAGTGGTAATTCCTTGAACAGCAAATTCACTTGGTACATCTTTATATACTGTCGCAGACCCAATTGCTGAGCCCTGAATAATGGGTAAGCTCACATTGTTATTCACGCTTGATTGAGTATCACTACCGCAGCCTGACAAAACCGTAAGTGACACCAGTAAAGATAAGTTTGTTTTGTTCATTTTCGCATTTCCCAATACGGCTAGATGAGTCGATTTCGAGCAGTTTCTAAGTAGACACATCGATTTTTTGAGCATGCTATTGGTCAGTATGGCCAATTTCAATTATGCATTCGATTACACATCCGAGTTCGCATTTGCTATGTAAGCGATACCTTTTCGCTTCTTACATTTGGTTGACATACTCAAGCACGGAATGGGGAAAATTTGGCAGCAACATCGAGAGTTGCATGTGGTGAATCACGCGAGTCAATGCTTTTTAAAGAAGATGAATACGGTAAAAAACCGGACGTAAGCGTTTGTAAGCATTTTCCTATCACAACCGCTCATCTTTATTGAGTATTTACCTATCAAACGTACGCAATATATAGCGTCAGCGTTTAGAAATCGTTCGTAAACCTTCCGTTCTAGCGCGGCTATCCATATACACCAACAATGTGTTCGCTTGATGCATCACTCTATTGATATATACTGCGGCGAAAATGAGCGAAGGTGGTGCGTCGTTTGATGAACTCAAAGATTTTACTAATCGAAGACGATAAAGATATTTCCCAGTTAACCAAAATGTATCTCACAGCAGAAGGCTATGATGTCGACGTGATCGATAACGGCAATATTGCTGTCGAGAGAATCCGTCAAAGCAATCCTGATTTGGTGTTACTCGACCTGATGCTACCCGGCAAAACCGGCGCAGAAATTTGCAGTGAAGCGCGCCAGTTTTACTCGGGTATGATCATGGTACTGACGGCGACAGAAGACGATATGAGTGAAGTGAGTTTACTCAAATTCGGCGCAGATGATTACGTCACCAAGCCTGTTCGAGGTCACATACTCGTCGCGCGTATTGAAGCTTTGTTACGCCGTTATAAGAGACAACAAACACTCGAACAAGTTAACCATATTTGCGATGCTCATGGCATCGTCATTAACAATCAAAACCAAACCGCCTACTACGATCATAAGCCGATTTGCCTTACAAATTCCGAATTCGAAATCCTTCAACTGTTGATCGAACATGCAGGTCAAACGGTGTCTCGGGAGCATTGTTGCCGATTGGCCAGAGGCATCGAATACGATGTCAATAATCGTTCTATTGATATGCGTATTTCTGGGCTACGCAGGAAACTGATCCAAGCGGAAGTCTATACCGCAACGATCAAAACCGTCCGTAACCAAGGTTATAAATTAGTAGGCACTAGCCAATGCTGATCAGTTGTCGTCCTAAGTCTATGTTCAGTTGCCTCTATGCTGAAAGCTTGGTCGGTCTTGTCATCACCTTATCCGTGTTCATGCATTTTGGTAGCCAGTATCTACGCCAATCTGATATCGAGGTCTTTGTTCAAGATGGAATCAGCCACGCGCAGCATTACCTCAATAGCCGTTATGAACCACAAGGTTTGTATGAACGACTCAACCGATTTCAACACCTCACTTTTTACGACTACACCCTGTCGCTTGAATCGAATCTCGATGAAAATCAATCGCTGTGCGACGACTGCACGTTATACTCAAGTTCACAAGGCGTTAAGGTGTATATGGATGCCGATGACCTCCTCCATACAGCCTTGCCGCTTCCTAACTCCACTAAATATTTAGTGTTCAGAGAGATCGAAGACCCCTTTATTGCCGCGGTTCCTTGGTATAAGGATCGTGAAGTTCGCTTTATGTTGACGCTCTTTGTGACCATGAGCCTTGCATTGGCACTACTTATTTACCTTCCCCTTCACCGCGTCAATAAACGGATAAATCGTCTCATCTCTGTTCAGGAGCGCTTTGGGCAGGGTGAGCTGCACATTAGAGCCGACGATTACCATATCTCGCCTATCAAGGAGATCGCGCAGAGCTTTAACAGCATGGCGGATGACATCGAGCGTTTAGTTAAACAGGGACAAGTCTTTGCTCATGCTTTCCCACATGAAATTCGCACTCCACTCAGTAAGATTCAAATGGCGTGTGATCTCGTTCAACGTCAAGACTGTCCCAATCGAGATCAACTTTTCAATGATATCGATGGCTATATTCAAGATATCTGTAGCCTATCCGCAGACATCCATCAATTATCCCGGCTAAGCAATGAGTCTGGTTTTCACACCAGTCGGCCAGATAAAACCGTTGTCTCACTCAAAGAGTTTTGTGCAAACCGTCTCAACATGATCGCAAGTTGTGACGTTCAATTAGAGGTTAAGCACAACCGAGTAATGGACTCATTATCTTTGCCCGTGACATTAGCAAAACTTGTTCTCGATAACTTAGTTAAGAATGGCGATCGCTATGGCAATGGGTTGGTAAAAATCACCATCGACAGAGCCGATAGACATTGGATCATTGATGTCGAGGATAACGGAGTGGGAATCCCAGAAGATAAGCGAAGTGTAATCTTTCTTGCCTTTTCTCGCCTGGACGCCAGCCGCAATGCTAACAACGGAGGCTTTGGATTAGGGTTAGCCATCGCAAACAGCGCTGCCAAACTGCTTAACTGGACTATCTCGGTCGGTGATAGTGACTTAGGTGGTGCAAAGTTTCGCCTTTCTATCAGAGATGAATAACGTTAAAACAAGCCCCATAACGAGACGGGGCCTGATAACCTATTAAGGCAAGACCAAGCTAGCCCAGTAATACATCACCGTGACTTTCACGCACTGGCCAACACTTTACCGATACGCTTGGATCTTCAATGCACTCTCCCGTAGATAAACAGAAGTGCTGTTTATATAAGGGGGAAGCTACACATAGTTTGCCTTTTACGTCCCCAACGATGCCCCTACTTAACACATACGCTTTGCCAATAGGGTCCCAGTTTTGTAGCGCAAAGAGACCTGAATCGGGGACATAAAACAGCGCTACCTGTTGCCCATCAATAAGCGCGGTACGGCCTTGATACGGGGTCAACTGTGACAAGTCACATACTTTGATCGCTTCAACCACTTCCATCACACTTCCTCCTTGATTGGAATTCGTTGTCCTCTTATGCGTTGATAAGGCAAACTTTGGCTGCCAATATCAGCGTTAATGAAAGGCTTAAACTTGTGTAACTTAGCCGGTGTTTCCAATGTGCTCTTCCATTCGCACTGATAGGTATCGACCACATGTTGCATCTGTTCTTCTAGTGACTGAGCAATATCCAATGCATCGTCGATCACGACTTGCTTGAGATAATCGAGTCCCCCTTCGAGATTTTCGAGCCAAACGGATGTTCTTTGTAAACGATCCGCGGTGCGCACGTAGAACATCAACACTCGGTCAATCAAGGCAATCAACTCTGTTTTGGTTAAGTCAACTGCGATTAAATCAGCGTGTCTGGGCCTCATTCCTCCATTACCACACACATATAGATTCCAGCCGTTTTCCGTTGCAATAACGCCGATATCTTTGCTCTGTGCTTCAGCACATTCTCGGGTACACCCTGAGACGGCAAACTTGATCTTGTGTGGAGCGCGAAGACCTTTGTAGCGATTTTCTAATTCAATCGCCAAGCCAACTGAATCGTCTACGCCATAGCGGCACCATGTTGAACCAACACACGATTTGACCGTACGAAGCGACTTGCCATACGCGTGCCCTGTTTCAAAGCCAGCATCGATGAGCGCCTGCCATATTTCGGGTAGCTGCTCCACTTGGGCACCAAATAGATCGACTCGCTGACCACCGGTTATCTTGGTGTACAAATCATATTTCTTTGCCACCTGTCCCAGTACAATCAGTTTATCTGGAGTAATTTCCCCACCCGCCACTCTTGGGACAACGGAATAGGAGCCATCTTTCTGCAAGTTGGCCATGAAGGCATCATTAGAATCTTGCAAACTGCTGTGCTGAGGTTCCATGATATGTTCATTCCATAGCGAGGCAAAAATAGAAGCAGCCGTCGGTTTACAAAGGTCACAACCATGCCCTTTGCCATGTTTTGCAATCAAACTGCTAAAGTCTTTGATCTGTTCAACCTGACAGATATGGAAAAGCTCTTGTCTCGACAGTTCAAAGTGTTCGCATAGATGGTTGTTCACCTCAACACCCATCGCAACCAGTTGTGCGTCCAATACCGTTTTGACCATATTGCTGCAACCACCACAGCCTGTGCCGGCCTTTGTTTGCGCTTTTAAGGTATCCAGATCGTGCGCACCCGCTTTGATCGCCGAGACCAAATCCACTTTGGTCACATTATGACAGGAACAGATCACGGCGTTATCCGCTAACTCACCATCGAGTATGCTTGAATCAAACAACAAGTTAGCCGCATGGTCAGGTAAAGGTGTTTTATTGAGGTAGCATTGCAAAAGTGCATCGTAATCGGAGTTGTCCCCAACCAGTATTGCCCCAAGCAGTTGGGTACCCGAAGCATCCACCACCAGCTTCTTATATATCCCTTTTACCGAATCGTGAAGTGTCATCTCTTGTGCCCCTTCGGTAGCCTTGTGGGCATCGCCAATGGACGCAACATCTACGCCAAGCAGCTTGAGTTTGGTACTCATATCAGCACCGGTGAACCCTGCATTTCCTCGCTCTAATAAGCCGTCAGCAACCACTCTCGCCATCGTATATCCAGGCGCGACTAAACCAAAGATTTTCTCTTGCCATAAGGCACACTCTCCGATGGCATATATGTGCGGGTCACTGGTTTTACACTGATCATCAATGACAATTCCCCCTCTTTCCCCAACGTCGAGTTGTGCTTCACGTGCCAGAAAATCTTGCGGACGAATTCCCGCAGAAAAAATAATCACGTCAACTTCAAGTGGCTCGGCATCTTTAAATACCATGCGATGGCAAGCAGTTTCCCCATCACAGATACGCTCGGTTGCAGTCGAGGTATGAACAGACAAACCCAGCGCCTCAATTTTGCCTTTAAGCACCGCGCCCGCTTCATCATCGAGCTGAACTGGCATCAATCGTGGCGCAAATTCAATTACATGAGTCTTTACCCCAAGTAACTTCAATGCGTTAGCCGCCTCAAGCCCTAATAAGCCGCCACCAATGACCGCACCTGTTTTCGCTCCCTGACACGCCGTCTTGATTTCTGACAGATCATCCAGTGTCCGATAAACGAAGATATTACTGCGATCATTGCCGTCAATTGGTGGAACAAAGGGATATGATCCGGTTGCCAACACCAATTTGTCATACCCAATCACCGTATCGCCATCGAGCACTAGACGTTTGTTTTGACGTTCAATTTTACTCACCTGAGATCCCAGCAGTAGTTCGATACCATGTTTGTGGTACCACTCTTCACTGCTTAGCATCAGGTCTTGGTGACTCTTTCCGGCGAACATTGAAGAGAGCTGAACTCGGTCATACGCGATAAATCTTTCTTCACCAATGACGGTAATGCGTTTTTCCAAATGAGCGCTTCGCTCAACCAATTGCGCGACCAGGTGGTGACCAACCATACCATTGCCAACAACTACAATATGTTCCATTTCCATTCTCCTTACGCCGTTTCGCTGAGGTCTGTCTTATCGCCCTTATGTGACGGCGTAACCTGCTTCGACTGTTTCTCATACAAAAAGCGCAGCACACTCTGACGATATTTCTGATACTGGCTATCTTCAGCCAACGCGACGCGGTCTCTTGGTCTCGGCAATTCGATAGAAAGCACCTCGCCAATTGTTGCTGCCGGACCATTGGTCATCATGACGATCTTGTCTGACAACAACACCGCTTCGTCGACGTCATGAGTAATCATGATGACGGTGTTGTTGAGCTCGGCTTGAATTTTCATTAACGAGTCCTGCAAATGCGCACGTGTAAGTGCATCTAAAGCCCCAAACGGCTCATCCATTAACAGCACTTTAGGTTGCAACGCTAGCGCTCTTGCGATGCCGACACGCTGCTTCATACCTCCCGATATCTCATCAGGCTTTTTGTCCGCAGCATGGGACATCTGGATCAACTCAAGGTAGTGTTCGACTTGTCGTTTAATCCATAACTTTGGGTTGGTCTCACCACAGTATTTCGACGCGATTTGTTTCACCGCGAGCTCCACGTTTTGATAAACCGTTAGCCAAGGCAGTAAAGAATGGTTTTGGAACACCACCGCCCGCTCAGGCCCCGGTCCACTCACTTCACGACCATCAACAATTACACCGCCGTCTGTTGGTAAATTCAGGCCTGCGACAAGGTTTAGTACCGTAGACTTTCCGCATCCAGAGTGCCCAATCAAGGAAATAAACTGGCCTTTTTCTATTTGCAGATTGACGTTCTTTAGTGCGATAAATTCACCGTTAGGCGTTGGAAATCGCATTCCCAGTTGTGTTAAATCGAGTATCGCTTTCGACATATGACTCTCCCTATCGCAATGCCTGTTGTTTGTTCCAAGACAGCCATTTCTGCAGCTGCAACATACCTCGGTCTAGTAGTAAACCAATGAAGCCTATGGTGATGACCGCAACCATAATGCGTCCAAGTGAGGCCGAACTGCCATTTTGGAATTCATCCCAAACAAACTTTCCAAGGCCGGGATTTTGCGCCAGCATTTCCGCAGCAATGAGCACCATCCACGCTATGCCTAACGAGAGGCGCAGTCCGGTAAAGATCATTGGAATCGCTGAAGGTAGAACGATCACGCGAATATGGCTCCACCACGATAGTTGCAGTACTTTACTGACGTTGATTAAGTCCTTATCGACGCTGGTCACACCAACCGCCGTATTAATCAGGGTTGGCCAGAGACTACACAGCGCAACGGTCAGCAGAGAGTTCACAAACGATTTCGCCAACAGCGGATCATCACTGACATACGTTGCGCTAACGACCATGGTAACGATGGGTAACCAAGCAAGCGGCGACACTGGCTTTAGCAGCTGGATTATCGGATTGAACGCCTGATACACCCCTTGGTTTAAACCAAGCACGATACCAAGAGGGATCGCAATCACCGTAGCGAGTGCGAAACCACTCGCAACCGTAATCAGACTGGTGATGATCTGGTCAAAAAAAGTGGGCTTCCCCGTGTAAGGTCTGATCTTGACCTCTGCATCGGGATTCTTGGCTAATTTTTCTGCATTGCGTTTTTCTTGTCGCTCGATAAAGGCAACTTCTTTTGCGCGTTCGTCCCAATGCTCGACAACCAAATTACTCAATTGTTGGTAGGTTTGAGCTGGGCCAGGTAAGGTACCCAATGAGGTTTCTACCTGACGAGCACTAAAGTGCCACATCAAAAGGAACATCACGATGCCTATCACTGGTAATAGAAACGCTTTGCTTTTGTTTGCAACCCGATTCTTGCTCGGGATTAACGAGATAACATTGCTCGACATAACGACTCCTCTACATCCTTGTCATTGTTGTAATTTTGAGGGGAGTTGCTCCCCTCTCAGCTTTGCTACACCTTGTCGTGCCCTTTTAGACCAATCGAGAATTTCTCTAGATAGGCATTGGGCGTTCGGCCGTCGTATACGATGTTGTCGATGAAGTGTTTCTGTGGCGCACGGAAGCCGTCTTGCTGTTTAAAATCAGGGAAATCTTTTTCGCTCAATAGACCATCCTCAATCAAAGACTGCGCT
The DNA here is from genome assembly GCF_050113875.1 of Vibrio sp. TRT 1302. Classification (NCBI taxonomy): domain Bacteria; kingdom Pseudomonadati; phylum Pseudomonadota; class Gammaproteobacteria; order Vibrionales; family Vibrionaceae; genus Vibrio; species Vibrio sp. TRT 1302. The sequence goes on from NZ_JBNJOF010000019.1 coordinate 34,133, forward strand.
GCTTGTTGGTATATGTCAGGGCGATAAACTTGCTTAGCGATGTCCATGTACCATTGATCGGACTTCTGTTGCGGAATTTGTCCCCAACGACGCATTTGGGTCAGGTACCAAATAGCATCACTGTAATAGGGGTAAGTCGCGTTATGACGGAAGAACACGTTGAAATCTGGAACTTCTCTTACGTCACCCTTTTCATATTCGAATGTTCCGGTCATTGAGTTGGCAATAACATCAAAATCCGCTCCCACGTATTTGCTTTCAGATAGCAACTTAACCGCTTCGACACGATTTTGATTGTTGTTGTCGTCAAGCCAATGTGCGGCGCGAATTAAGGCTTTCACCACTCTAATGTGAGTATTGGGGTACTTCTCCGCCCAACTCTTGGAAACACCGAACACTTTTTCTGGATTGTTCTTCCAGATTTCGTAATCAGTTACGACTGGTGCGCCTATCCCTTTAAACACCGCTTGCTGGTTCCAAGGTTCGCCTACGCAATACCCTTGAATCGTACCCGCCTCCATAGTCGCGGGCATTTGCGGTGGCGGTGTCACACTCAACATAACATCTGCGTTGAGCTGCCCACTGTTGTCGCCTACTTCTGGGGCGTAATAGCCTGGGTGTAACCCGCCAGCGGCTAACCAGTAACGCAGTTCGTAGTTATGAGTTGATACCGGAAATACCATTCCCATGTTGAACGGCTTGCCTTGATCCAAATAACTCTCTACCACTGGTTTAAGCGCATCCGCCTTAATTGGATGTACAGGTTTGCCATCCGCCTGCTTGGCGATAAATGGTTTCATTTTTTGCCAAGTGTCATTGGAAACCGTGATTGCGTTGCCGTTAAGATCCATACTGAATGCAGTAATGACTTCCGCTTTGGTTCCAATACCTATCGTAGCCCCCAAAGGTTGCCCCGATAACATATGCGCCCCATCAAGCTCTCCGTCAATGACGCGATCGAGTAACACTTTCCAGTTCGCCTGCGCTTCTAATGTGACGTAGAGCCCTTCATCTTCAAAGAACCCTTTTTCATAGGCGATCGCCAACGGTGCCATGTCCGTCAGTTTGATAAAGCCAAATTTGAGGTCTTCAATTTCAGGCTCACCAACGTTGGCGTACGTATGAGGTAAATAAAGCAATGTCGCTAGGCTTAGTGCGGTTAACGACTGCTTTGAGACTGTCTTCCATTTCATAGATTTTCTCCAAAAAAAAGGCGCCACGTCTCCGAAGAGTCGTAGCGCCATTGCATCCTTGTCTATTACCGCCGTTGATAATGTCAGGTTACGATTGAACAAATTGTGATACTGCTTGTTTTACCTATTCCAAGTTGCGTGCCAAAGATGAAATATTTTAAATATCAAATGGTTAACGTAACTTTCCATTCCTAAAATTCTATATTTGCCTTGAATTAGTGCACGGCGCACCATTGCGGATTTTTTTGTATAACCCCAAAGTGGTAGAAGAGTTACTGAAGCGCCTCAAGGGTTTGCAATAAGTTTCGCGCTACTTGAGCAAGTGATTGGCTTGACTGCATCGCTGTCTTTCGCATCGCCTTGTATGCCGAATCCTCATCAACCTGATGGAGTTTCATTAGCATGCCCTTGGCTTTTTCGATCACCTTCCGTTCTTGTAAATTGGTTTCTAGCGCGGTAATTTTTTGCTGTAGAAGATCCAGCGTGGTACGTAGTTGGCATGCATGCTCCAGCCATGGACCTAGCGATAACGTCTGTTCATTTGAGAGCAAAACATAATCAACCGATTCAGGTAAGCGATTAATATCATTAACATTTATCCCATCCAATATAATCACTAGTGGACGGTTTTTGAGGCTACAAAATTCAATCATCAGCTTCACTTCTGCGCAGGCTCTTTGCCAGCCCACTACGACTAACGCGTCGGGCTCACGTTCCAGCATCTTTTCAAAATTACTTAACTGACAAGTGATGATATTGTCATAGTCTTTGGCGAGTTGAGTCGCAAGTTGTGCCTGCTGATCGAGGCGATCACAACAGATGACAATCGGGTTTTGGGAGAGTTTTTGTTTCATCAACATTCCTTGTTTTTCTCTCAATCTTACAGAGACATAACAAGGAATGTGCCAAACAGGAATTAATAGGAATTAGCGACAGTAGTCAGACCAAATCTGATACGCTTTTTCAAACGCCAAATCATAGTCGTTAAATTGTGCGAACAGCGTCGCAGCCATCGTTGCGACAACTGTGTTAGCCATCATGTTGAGATCATTAGGGTCAGTATTGAACACACACGATTTTGGTAAGGGAATATCCGTCAACATACGTTCAGTCCAATAGTGTGACTCGACACCCTTTGTCGTGCTTACCCACACGGTTTGGCTCACTTTAGGATTGTATTCGGATTCACCCGACTGACCTTTAAATGACACCACAGCGTGGCTCGTTAAACCTATTTCAGATTCGACTTCAGCATGTAGTTGCTGGAACCCAGGGTGGAAGCTACCACGAAGTCCAAGCTTGGCGCCTCCGGGATTCAGAGCTCGAACAACGGTGTTAATCGGCGTCCTTAACCCATAGCGATTCTTCCAACCAATCATCACTTCAGCTTGAGGCGCAAAGTGTTTAAGAGGTAGATAGGCGATCCCTTGCTGCTCTAACAGCGTCTGCGCATGCTGTGGGGAATCAGCCAGTGGCACGGATAGCGCATCTAAATAATCTTCAGCATGCAACCTTCCCGCAGGTCGATCGTGATAACCATGCAGCAACACCTTGTATCCATCATTAGCCAATAGCTTAGCTGCCAATAAATGCCATGGCTGGCCAGCGCTGGCTCGTTTTCCTGCGTAGCAAGGCCAATCAATATCGGCACCTAAGTTTGGCACACGAGATTGGAAGGCTTTGACGAAACCACCTATCTCTTGTTGAGTTTCATTCTGTACACGGATCAGCATAAGCAACATCGCCATCTGATCGTCACCACACTGACCATCAAGATATTCGTCCATTACTTGATAAGCTTGCTCAAAGCTCAAAGGCTTGCGCCCTCGCTCACCACGTCCTACTGTGCGGATACATTCCAATATTGTACTCATACTTCCTCTTGCGAAATCACTGACTCTACGGTTCTTTTGAGTTCTTCTCGCAGTTTGACGACTTCCCCTAAGATAATCAATGCTGGACTGACGCCTTTAAGTTCATTCGCCTTTTCAGTGAGCTGATTTAAGCCACATACATGTACTTTTTGTTGGCGACTGCAACCATGGGTGATGATGGCAAGAGGAAAATCGGCAGCGACCCCGTGGCTTAACAAGCCCTGTTCAATTTCTTCTGCTTTCTCCAGCCCCATATAAAACACCAATGTCTGCCCCGCCCCAACAAGTTCAGACCACGCAGGCAACGCACCTGTGACCACTTGTCCTGTAACAAAGGTGACACTGCGCGCCAGTTCACGGTGAGTCAACGGGATATAGGAGGAAGCAGCACAGCCAATCGCCGCGGTAATTCCTGGGATTACCTGATAGTCAATGTTGTGCTTGGCGAGCATTAAACCTTCTTCTCCACCACGGCCAAAGATAAATGGGTCTCCCCCTTTAAGCCGCACAACCGATTTACCTAATTTCGCGAATTCAACCAAGATAGTACTGATTTCCTGCTGGGTTAAGCTCGGTTGTCCACAGCGTTTTCCGACATAGATTTGTTGGCACCCTAAAGGGGCAAAATCTAGGATTTCTCGATTTACCAATCGGTCATAGATGATGACATCAGCCTGCTCAATCGCTCTGAGGGCTTTCAGTGTCAATAGCTCTGGATCATTTGGTCCTGCTCCGACTAAATAGACTTTACCACCGCGCGCGGTTGGCTCTGAGCGGTTATCCTTCATGATTTGCTGATAGTTTGTATAGCAATGGCTGACAAACCCAGCACTGCGTAGGTCACGAAATGATCCCTCTTTATGCAATCGACTTGTTTTCATTGGCTATCTCCTACTTGCTGACGCTGATCATTTGTCCATGACGTTCTACCAACTGATTTATCTGTGGTAGGCATGAACCACAATTGGTTCCACATTTAAGCCGGTTTTGGAGCTGAATGACGGTATTGCATTCGCCGCTTTCCAGCGCGTTTATAATTTGCCTGTCATTAACCCTGAAGCAGCTACAGACCAATTCTGTCTGCTCTTGCTGCGCTGCAAGAGAAAGTAGTTGAGAAAACGTTAGTTGTGTCCCAACCAGCCGAGCCAGTTCACTACTCGATGACTTAATCGGCTGGCGCGCGACAATCAGCAACGAGCGGACAATTTTTTGCTCACCAACGTCATCAAACCCTACCGATAACCACCCATCAGCCAGTTCAAGCACAATTCTACGTTGGCAATTCGTCCCACCAATATCGTTGGCTGTACTTTTGTCGATCCAATCACGGCTAGCAAAACGCCAGACACCTGTACGCTCTTCGGTTTGGAAGGAACGGTATAGGCAGTCATTCATCTCAAATCGTTCACCGAGATAGAGGCCATAGCTAGCGACTCTAACGGGTTGCAGATCAACCTGTTGAGACTTGAAGGCAGGTTGACCAGAATGGGGGTCAACCGTACGGCTTAAAAGAGCATTAATCTGACTATCCGCGCCGTAGACGCCACCCCAGTGCATCGACATAAACAGCTGTTTGTCACTTAAACCATCATCAAAAGCGGCTTTAACAACGATGCTTGTTTCGCTGCTTGTCCCAAGCAAACTGACCAATTGCCCCTCTTCGATGCCCATATATGCGGCTGAATGTGAGTTGATGTATACCGTTGGTTCTGGCTCGGTGACGGCTAAATGCGAGATGTGACCTGTGCGCGTCATCGTATGCCATTGGTCGCGCTGACGACCACTGTTGAGCCACCACTCGCCATCACTCGTCGTTATTTTTGGTTCCGTTACAACAAATCTCGCTCTTCCGTCAGCATGGCTGAATTGACCACCAGAAAATGGTCGATCACCGCCCCACTGCACTGGCTGCCACGCACTGTAGTCGAGCTCACTGATATTGGCGTATTGGGAAAGATTTAGCAGCAAAGGGCTTCCTTCGTTTAATCCAGTCATTGCAGCGTACTCTCGAAACACCTGTGATTCCGTCGAGAAATCAAGCAAGTTGTGCATGCCGAGTCTTTGACATAATTTCGCGCCAACCTCTGCGATGATTCGCCAGTCTGGCTTCGCTTCACCTTTGGTCGGTAAAAACTGGCGCTGCCTTGTGAGCATACGCTCGGAGTTGGTGACCATGCCCTGCTTTTCCCCCCAACCAGCGGCCGGTAACAACAGATCCGCATACTTCGCTACATCGCTATCGGACGTGACATCGGAAACAATCACCAACGGACATTTTTCCAATGCGCGCCGAACAAATAGGTTATCAGGCATCGATACCACAGGGTTGGTCGCCATTATCCAGATGACTTTGATATCACCTCGATCCACCGCTTCAAATAACTCAACCGCTTTTAGACCCGGCTTGGTTGCTAGATGATCAGTTTGCCAAAAATCACTGATTATCTTGAGTGACTGTGCATCAAAGCCTCTGTGAATAGCTAATTGATTTGCCAATCCTCCCACTTCACGTCCGCCCATCGCGTTGGGTTGGCCTGTTACTGAGAAAGGTCCCGCCCCCGTCACTCCGAGCTTTGCTGTTGCTAAGTGAGCATTTATGATGGCATTGGCCTTGTCTGCACCAAACTCTGATTGATTTACCCCTTGGCAAAACAGTGTCACGGTACGCTTGGTTGTCGCAAACCAGCGATAGAAGGTCGTTAATTGTTCCAGTTTTAAGCTCAACTGCGAACAAAGTGATTTGAGAGTATAAGTTTCACACGCTAGATGGCTAAACAGGGCTTCGCTGCCACTGGTATGTTGTTTGATGTAGTCACTATCTAGATACTGATTATCGATACAAAAGCGCAGCAAGCCGTTATATAGCGCGATATCACTGTCATTGGGTATCGGAAGGTGTAAATCCGCCTGCTGCGCCGTCACTGTTTCTCGTGGATCTATGACGACCATTTTAAGATCAGGATTGCGTTCTCGAGCCTGCTGAATACGACGAAACAGCACCGGATGAGTCCAAGCGGTGTTGGCACCACAGATAACAATCAGCTCCGCTGCGTCGATATCATCATAGTTCACGGGGACCACATCTTCACCAAACGCTCTGTTGTGTGCCACTACCGCCGACGACATGCACAATCGTGAGTTAGTATCAATGTTGGCACTACCCACCACACCTTTCATAAACTTGTTCGCTAGATAGTAATCTTCGGTCAGCAATTGTCCTGAGACGTACATTGCGGTTGAGTCTGGCCCATGATTTTTTATCGACTGAGAGTAAGCATCAGCAATTAAGTCGGTGGCCTGCTCCCAGCCAATCTGATCCCCTTTGTATTTTGGATAGAGCAACCGAGTAGGCATGTCGAGGCTCTGTGCCAGTGCCGACCCTTTTACGCACAATGATCCTTGGTTCGCAGGATGCTGTTTATCACCAACAATACCAAGTTGATTGACCTCTACTCCACAGCCCACGCCGCAGTACGGGCAAGCCGTTTTCATACATTCCGTTGTCATCACACTCTCCTTAAAACGGCGAAAGCCTCTCTCACTAACGGAGAGAGGCTTCGCTGCCTGTGACGTTGTTATCTATATTTTTGGCCGCCGTTTACGGAGGCAATTACTAAAGAGCAAATAGAGTGCCAGACATTTGAGTCTAATAAATTCAATGACTTAACCTAGCGTCATCATGATGGTCGCACTAGATGTGTGCAACAACGTTCGATTCGGTGCGAAGCGAACCAACATTTGGTGCTGTTGTTTGATTCTCACCTTCTCTTATCCCACCATAGATATTCACCAGACAGATGAGTTATAGTGGCTCAAGGCTGATTAGTCGCTATAGCAGGGAAGGAGATGGACGACTATAAACAACAAATTGAACAGCTCAAGCATGAGAATGAAGCGTTAAAACGCGCCAACCAGCGTTTGCAAGAAAAGCTTAACGTTGCACTCGATGGCAACGGACTTTGTCTATGGGAACAGCATGTGCCGTCAGGAAGGTTGACCATTTTTAACATGGAATGGGGAAAGATGCTCGGCTACCAGCCCAATGAACTCACTGCCACGGTAGAGACATGGAAAAGTAAGCTGCATCCCGACGATTATGATTTGGCTGTTGGCGCTTTTGAAGACCATATCGCAGGTAAAACCGACCTTTATCAGGTCATTCATCGTATGACCCATAAAGATGGCACCGACAGTTGGGTTTCCGATCGTGGCAGAATTGTTGAGTACGCAGAAGATGGTTCGCCGCTGCGTATGATGGGCACGCATATCGATATCACCCAAGAAAAACGCTATGAAATACAGCTCGCCAAGCTCGCCAATAGCGACCCTTTGACTGGTGTGTTAAATCGTATCGCCATTGAGGATGCTTTTGATCACCAACTCACGTTCAATCAACACAAAACCAGCGCACTTATCTTTATCGATATCGATAACTTTAAAAACATTAATGACCAATCCGGTCACCAAGCGGGCGATAGGTTATTGATTGAAATTGCCGAAGGTTTGACCCGTCATATGCCTAAAAACGCAAAAATTGGCCGTCTTGGTGGCGATGAATTTGTCATTCTTTGTGGTAATTCCACTCGCAACCAGATCACACACCTTTGTGATTCACTGTTGGTCAATGTGATCCCATCGATAAATGCCAACAACAGAGCCGAGATTGGTCTAAGTATAGGAGCTTGCCTATATGCTGGAAGTCACCATCAATTCGCTGATATCTATCAACGCGCTGATGAAGCCATGTATGAGATTAAGAAAAACGGCAAAAATGGTTTCGCACTGGTTGAGTTGGACGACTCAAATAAACCATTGGCAGAAGTGTAAAAACAGCAGATATAAAAAAACCAGCAATAAGCTGTTTTTTTTAATGGAATGGAGGCGCGTCCCGGAGTCGAACCGAGGTCCACGGATTTGCAATCCGCTGCATAGCCACTCTGCCAACGCGCCTCAAATTTTGTAGATGGTGCCCCGGGCCGGACTTGAACCGGCACAACGCGAACGTCGAGGGATTTTAAATCCCTTGTGTCTACCAATTCCACCACCAGGGCACACAAATCTAAACTTGTGATGGAGACACCATCTAGGATATCGATATAAAAATCGCTACCCAAATAATCTGGAGCGACACACGAGGTTCGAACTCGTGACCTCAACCTTGGCAAGGTTGCGCTCTACCAACTGAGCTAGTGTCGCAAATGGAGGCGCGTCCCGGAGTCGAACCGAGGTCCACGGATTTGCAATCCGCTGCATAGCCACTCTGCCAACGCGCCTTTTTTTTCAACGCTTTAGGTTACCCACCGCTGCGTTCGCTGCATACTTTACGGATTGAGCGATGAGAGTCAAATAAAAATATCACATTTTATTTTGATTGCTGAGTTTTGAAGCAATATGGCGCTTGTTTGATCTATACGTTCACTGATTGTACTAACACAATCACTAGCTACCGAGTGAAAGCTGTTGCAACTTAGGCAACTTTTTCACAACGAGCTGATAAGAACGCTCACACAAGTCTTCAATCATACCGTCTTCTACATCTCCCGGATAATAAACCGTAACCCAATGACGTTTGTTGGTATGGTAACCAGGTGTGATGTCAGTGAACTGGCTCGTCAACACCTCACCATCTTCAGGCACCACTTTGACTGTCACATACTCCCTTCCTTCCCTTTCCGACAATATGGCAAACATCTTACCTTTAACTTTGTACACAAGAGCCTGAGGACCAAATGGATAATCGGCTTCTGCACCTACGAATCCATCGAGAAACTGGGCAAGTTGAGTATTGTTCATCGTGTTACTCCCAAAAACAAAAAGGAGCATGACGCTCCTTATTTGGCTAAGACTTAGCGACTAATGCATTGCCTGAAAATTCAATCCCTTGCCATCCGTACTGAATAAAATTACGGATGTTGGCGTGATCTTCACCTTGAGGATTACCCAAAACATCATCACGGTAATATTGACCAAAGCAAGCAAGCGTTGCCGCAGGTTGCAGTTGATTTAACTGAGCAAATGCAAAGATCTTACAAGACCCATTGTTTTGATCGGCCTGATTGTGAGTATTGCCGTTAGTGAATGCCGTTGGGGTAAAGCTGTAGTTCGCATCAATAACTGCCATCGTCTCTTCAAACTGAACACTTTCAGGTGCCTGAGCAAGTTTGTCTAGAAAAGAATTAAGTTCCATATCAGTGTGTACTCCTTTGATTTCGGAACACTTTATAATAGGGAGTACGAGAATGAAAGACACACAGCACTGACGGACAGAGGTTGTCCGTCAGTGCTGGGTTGATTAACCGTTCAAATTTGCGTTAATACTTGAATTGAGATACCTCGGAATTGAGCTGTTCCGCTTCACTTGAAATGCCTTGCAACACCTCGTCTGCATCCTGAACTTGCACCGATACTGAGGCGGAAGCGTCGGCAATAGACGTTATACTGCCGCTTATCTCATCCGTCACCGCTCTTTGTTCTTCCGTCGCAGCCGCTATTTGTACATTCATCTCATTGAGTTCGTTGAGCATGTTGACGATTTGCTCAAGCATATGGGTATTTCGATCACACGTAGTGACCCCTTGTGAGACCGTCGCATTCGCATTTTGGATACTGGAAGAAACCCCATTTGTTTCTCGTTGCAGTGACTCAATTTTACCGCGAATTTCTTCAGTAGAGGCTTGTGTTCGCCCAGCGAGAGAGCGTACTTCATCGGCAACCACAGCAAAGCCTCGCCCTTGTTCACCCGCACGAGCGGCTTCAATAGCGGCATTGAGCGCAAGTAGGTTAGTCTGCTCTGCAATACCTTGGATGACATCTAAAACTTCAGCGATCGAATTAGTCTCATTGTTCAATCTGTCTATTGCTGCGACCGCAGTCTGCATTTCCGCATCTAAGCGAGAAATTTCGTCACCGAGGCTTTGCCCAACCAATACCCCTTCACTGCCGGTTTCATTGGCTTGTTTTACAAATTCGGCCGCACGGTTGGCAAACTGAGCCACTTCCGCGATAGAAGCGCTCATTTGATTCACCGCAGTGGCAACAGTTTCGGTTCGCGCGTTCTGATCAGCCACCGAGGAGCGAGTATTATTCATATTACCCGCCATACTTTGGGTGTTGTCATTCAAGTTGTTAGTCACTTGGGCAAATTTGCCAATAATGTCCTGCAAATGCGTAAACAAGCCGTTTAACGATACCGCAAGATCCGTCATCTCATCTTTGCCTTCAACAGTTAAACGTTGAGTCAGGTCGTTGTTTGCACTGATGTGCTGAATTTTTTGACTCGCTAGCCTGATCGGTTTAGCAATGCTGCTGCCGAGGAAATATGAAATGATCATTGAGATAGTGACGACAACAAATATGCTACTAATCACTGTAATGACCACGGCTTTGTTGAGCGTTGTGATATCTTGTAGCGCTTCATCTCGGTCAATTTCAGTAATGATTCCCCAAGACAACCCAGCCGCTTTGATTGGCGCATAGGCCGACAGCACTTCAACCCCGCGATAATCAAGAATTGACTCCGAGCCACTTTGCCCTCTAAGGGCGAGTTTAGACGTTGATGTGGACACAGGCTGGCGACCAATGGCTGAGGATTTGGCGTCAATCTGATTGATGACCTGAGCACTGACGCCCGCCGCCTCTAAGGCAGAAAAATAGCCATCTGGCGACTCCAAAAAGAATCGCGACTCACTGCGTAACAGGCCATCCTGCCCCACTAGGTAAGTCTCGCCACTTTCCCCTAAACCAGCGTAGCTCCAACTACCACCAAAGGTCATGATTCTATTGATCTCATCAACGGGCATTTGGAAGATTAAAACGCCTAAGGTTTCACCGTTTCTTTTTATCGGTGTTGCGATAAACGAAGCCGCGGCTTCGTATGAAGGGAAATAAGGCGCAAAGTCATCCAAGTAATACTGGTTCGCTGATAAGTTCAAAGCTTGGTTATAGGCCTTGGCCAAGCCACTATTCGCATACGGGCCTTTCTTTAGGTTGGTCGCATAATCCAGCTCTTTAAACACCGAATAGACAACCAATCCTTGCATATCGACCAAGAAAATATCGTAGTAACCAAACTGTTCCAAAAATCCCTTGAAGCTGGGATGGTAAATACTATGGACTTTGTCGTACTCCGTCCCGAGGGAGTCACTCATTAGCTGGTGTTTTTCTCCCAGAGGATTGGGGTTGGTACCTATGTATCTGGCTTGAATCGCCCTTGAGGTTGCATCCAATGAGTTCAGTTTCTCTAACTCACCCGCGGATTGCCCAGAGTTAGACTGACGATATTTCGCGCCGAAACTTGATTGGTAGTAGTCTCGGAGTTTACCGAGATCACTTTCAGAAACAGATTCGATGGGATAGCTGGCAAACGCGTTACTAAACAAGGTTATCGCATCTTGAACCCCGACAGCATTTGCCGTCGTCACCACTTGACCTGCAATTTGATTGAAATAGTTTTCTATTTCATTTTTCTTAATTTCTCGAACAGAAATTAACTGGCTATTTGCTCGCTGATAGAGCGCACTCTCGGACAGATCCGAGGATCGCCACCCGACAATAATACCAGTCGCGACCACAGCTAAAGTACATAATAGCGTTGAAGCCAACACCATTTTTGTTGCGATTTTCATAACGACAACCTCTTGCGGATTGCTCAAGTCCGCATTTCATATTTAGAGGAATCGCCAGCCAACGCATTAGACCCAAAATGTTACGTGTGCGCGCTATGTATTTATATATCTTTCCTAGATATTGTATGCGCACTTGTCATTTAGTGTATGCAACCAATCTTAACCTTTCAACAAGATGGAAAAACAAATTAATCAATAGGAAGCCAGAGCACTCACAAAAGGGGCGACCTTACATCCGAATCCCCCCATCCACTTCAATGACTCTTGCGTTGACATAATCGTTTTCGAAGATGAACTTCACCGTATGAGCAATCTCCGATGTTTTACCCATGCGTCCAGCAGGAATCATCGCCTCAAGCCGCGCTATTGCCTCGGGCTTCATCTGCGCAGCCATTGGGGTTTCGATAACGCCTGGCGCTATCGCAACGGCACGTATTCCATAACGCGCTAACTCTTTACCCCACGTTGTCGCGAGTGTCGCCACGGCAGCCTTAGACGCCGCATAGTTTGTTTGTCCGATATTTCCTGCGCGAGCGACACTCGATATATTGATGATCACGCCCTGACTATCCGTTTCTATCATGCGCAGTGCCGCTTCCCGCCCACACAAAAACGTTCCGGCCAGGTTGACATCAATGACAGCATTAAATTGCTCCAACGACATTTTACTTACTACGCCGTCTTTCACTTTGACCAGCAATCCATCTCGTAGAATGCCTGCGTTATTGATTAAGCCATTCAATCGTCCAAAATAAGTGACAATGTCACTAAAAGCTTGTTCAACTTGCGCTTCATCGGTTACGTCAACACGGTAAGTCAGTGCTTTTACGCCCAACATATGGCACTGGTCTTGGGTACTTTTCAACGCCTGTGGATTAACATCTATCAGAGCCAGTTCAGCGCCTGCGTGGGCGAGCGTAATCGCCATCATCTGACCTAGCCCCTGCCCTGCACCGGTAATTGCAATGACACTCTCTCTTAACTCCATGGCTTCTTCCTTCGTATCTTGGTTAGGATTTCGATTGATAGAATTCAAACAAGCTAGAAAAATCGAGTAGCTCATTACCCTTCGCATTGTGAAGAGCATAAAGGTTCCGCGCTAAAGCTCCCATAGGCACCGAAGATTGGCTTTTCGCAGCCGCCTCCATACCGAGACCAAGATCTTTGAGCATAAGTTTACTCATAAAACCAGGCTGATAACCGTTTGAAGCGGGTGATGTTTCCATAACATCGGGACATGGGTTGTAGAGTTCTAACGCCCAATTACGTCCAGAGCTTTGGAGCATAATATTGGACAACACCTTTGGATCTAAGCCGTTATCCATCCCTAAGGTCAGCGCTTCACACGTTCCAGACATCAAAATACCCAGCATAAGGTTATTGCAGATTTTGCCCATTTGACCACTGCCCACAGACCCCGCGTGAAAGATGTTCTTACCCATGTGTTTCAGCACTTTCTCGGCATGTTCAAATGCCACATCGCTTCCGCCAACGATAAAAGTTAACGTCCCTGCTGCTGCGCCAGCAACACCACCCGACACAGGAGCATCAACGAATTCGATCCCTTGTTTTTGTGCTGCTTGACCAACAACGCGTGCCGACTCCGGATCAATGGTCGACGAATCAATCAATAAAGTGCCCGAGGTAACATAAGCCAGTAAACCTTCATTGTTTTCCGCACCGAGATACACGGCCCTGACATGCTCACCCGCTGGCAGCATAGTGATCACCACATCTACATTGGTAACCACATCTTTTAGTGAATGACACAGTGTTGCCCCTGCTTCAACCAGTGGGCGCGCCAACGCTTCCACCAAATCAAACACCTGAAGATGACAACCTGCGTTGATCAGGTTTTGAGCCATTGGTGCACCCATGTTACCAAGTCCAATAAACGCTATCCTTGTCATGGTTTTCTCCTTTAATAATGACCCAACTGTGCCAATGGGTGTGCCTCTTCACTCCATAATGAAGTAAACATTTGATCAATTGCAGCGGTATCTACAGCGGCCACGTTGGGGAATCGCCACTTAGGTTGACCATCCTTATCGACGAGTCTTGCTCGTACCCCTTCTTGAAATTCCCCCATCAACGCACTTCGTACCGAGAGAATCAATTCCAGACGAAAGCAATCCGCTAATGAGAGTTGGTCAAACTCTGTCATCTGTCGATAGCAAAGATGGACAGTAATCGGGCTGCCAGAAACCAGATTGGCTTTCGCTGTCTCTAACCATGCTTGATTTCCCTTTAATGCAAGAATATTGTCGGTAACTTGCAGAGCACTGTCGCCATCGCACGCCTGTTGTATCTCATGAAAATAAGGCATGATCTGTAAGTCAGGCTTATAAGTGCAGCTTTCCGCCTCGAAACTTTCTAGTATTTCGGTTACGACCTCATAGGCATCATCCACACACTCCCAGTCGGCGACTTGCAGTTGTTCGAGTAACACTGATTTATGCTGAGCAAGTGCGATATGATCCGCCAGATGAAGTTCCAACGCATCCGCTGAGTTGACCATGATGCCTGTCATACCTAGAAACATCCCGATGCCTCGATCCAGTCGATTGAGGAACCAAGTTCCTCCTACATCAGGGTAGAGACCTATCGTGACCTCAGGCATGGCCAAGCGAGACTCTGGAGTAACGACCTTATGGCTAGAGCCCATATACAAGCCCATACCACCCCCCATGACAATACCCTGCCCCCAAGCAATAATCGGCTTACAATAGGTATGGATTAGATAGTCACATTGATATTCAACGCTAAAAAATTGGCTGCAAAACTCTTGAACTTGCTGTGGCGTTTTGTCACGCATAACCTGATGCATGGTACGAACATCGCCCCCTGCACAAAATGCTTTTTCTCCACTGCCGTCAAGCAATACGCACACGACTTGATCATCTTCGTGCCAACGCTCTAACTGATCTTTAAGTACAACCAACATCTCATAGGTGAGCGCATTGAGTGATGATGCGTTATCTAATGTCGCTACGCCTACCATGTGATTGTTATCGCTACAGGTTAATTCAGTGAAGTGAACCGTGTCCTTCATGCTGATTCCTCCTATCTGTTTTTCCATTGGGGTGGGCGTTTTTCCAAGAAGGCATTGACGCCTTCTTGCTGATCTTCGCTGTCAAATAAGCCAATAAATAGCTCCCTCTCCATGACCAAGCCATGAGATATAGGGCTTGTACGTGCATTCTGGATTAACTGTTTACAGGCCGACACTGAGGTTGGTGACTGATTGGCGACGTTGTTCGCAAGTGCAACCGAACGACTTAATGCGTCACCTTGTGGCACCACTTCTTCAATCAATCCTATTGTTAATGCTTGGCTTGCATCGACTTGCTCTCCGCACAAAATAATACGTTTGGCCCACCCTTCTCGCACCAATGCAGTGAGGTTCTGCGTTCCTCCCGCACAAGGGAGAAGCCCTACTTTCGCTTCAGGTAGTGCCATTCGTGCCTGCTGCTCGGCAATGCGTATATCACAGGCAAGTGCAACTTCTAGTCCTCCCCCCATGGCGTAGCCATTGATCGCGGCAATGGAGACACCTCGAAATGCAGTGAGTGTCTCAAATGCTTCCCCAAACACCCTTGCCATATCGATGGCGACACTTTTGTCACCCGATGCAAAAAGATTCAGATCCGCGCCTGCTGAAAAGAACTTCTCTCCTTGCCCAGTGATGACTAATGCGTACACGTCCGGCATAGCGTTAAGCGACAACACCAACTGTTTGAGTGCGACAAGACTGTCTCGCGTCCAAGTATTTGCTGGTGGATTGCTGATGGTAATAACGGCGACGTGATCAGTAATCTGGTATTGAATCGCGCCATCTTCATTCTGCTGCATACTTTCCCCCTAAAGTAGTTGCGCTTCTTCCTGAAGCAACCGTCTTGCGATAATGACACGCATAATCTCGTTAGTACCTTCAAGGATTTGATGCACGCGTACATCCCTGAAATAGCGTTCCATCGGATACTCTTTGATATAACCATAGCCGCCATAAAGCTGTAGCGCCTGATCGCAAACCGCAAAACCTATGTCGGTTGCGTAACGTTTTGCCATCGCGCAATAGGCCGTCGCCTCTGAGTGATGATTGTCCAGCTTACTCGCTGCAAGTCTTACTAACTGCCTCGCGGCAACCAATTCCGTTGCCATGTCTGCGAGTTTGAATTGAAGCGCCTGAAATTGTGCCAAGGACTGACCGAACTGCTTGCGCTCCTTGAGATATTGGGTTGATTGATTGAGGGCTTGTTGCGCCGTTCCTATCGAACACGTCGCGATGTTGATCCGTCCTCCATCTAGCCCTTTCATCGCAAAGGTAAATCCTTGCCCCTCTTCGCCAAGTCGATTTTCTGCTTCAACGAACACGTTATCAAAACTGATGCTGCGCGTTGGTTGGCTGTTCCAACCCATTTTTGGCTCTTTACGCCCATAACTGATCCCTGCACGATCAGCGGGCACAACAAAAGCCGAGACTCCCTTGGCCCCTTTATCACCGGTTCTCGCCATCACAACCAGTACGTCCGTCTCCCCTGCACCTGAGATGAACACCTTTGCCCCGTTGAGAACATATCCATTGTCTGTTTTCGTTGCGGACGTGGTTAACGCTGCGGCATCAGAACCTGCATTGGGTTCCGTCAAACAGTAGGAACCAAGCCACTCACCACTGGTGAGTTTAGGACAGTAAGTATCAATCGCCTGTTGTGTGCCAAAGGACCCAACCATCCAAGTGACCATATTATGAATGGTCATAAAGGCAGTGGTCGACGTACACCCCATCGCTAATTGTTCAAATATCAAAGAGGCATCAAGACGCGATAATCCTAAGCCACCTGCCTGTTCAGGTGTGTACAAGCTTAGAAAACCTAATTCACCCGCTTCGCGCAGTATCGCCTTAGGAAAAACCTGTTGTTCATCCCACTGCGACGCCATTGGCATCAGCTTTTCTCTGGCAAACTGACTCGCCATATCGACGAACGCTTTCTGATCTTGGTTGAGTTCAAAATCCATAGTGACTCCTTAACGCAACTGAATGGTCATATTTGGCCCACTGGGAATGTCATCTTCAAACCAGCGCGCTGTCACTGTTTTGGTTTCCGTGTAAAAGCGCACGGCCTGCTTACCATACGCATGCAGATCACCGTAGAAACTTGCTCGCCAACCGGTAAATGAGAAGAAAGGAAGCGGAACAGGGATTGGCACATTAATTCCGACCTGTCCTACCTGAATTTGGTGCTGGTACTTTCTCGCTGCGGCGCCACTGGCGGTGAATATGGACGTTCCATTGCCATAAGGATTGTTGTTAATCAACTCTATCGCTTGCTCTAAGGTATCCACCTCTAGGCAGACTAAAACGGGGCCGAATATCTCTTGCTGATAAATGGACATATCCGTAGTCACGCCACTAAACAAGGTCGGAGCAAGCCAATTGCCGTTCGGGTATCCATCGACGGAGCACTGGCTACCATCAAGCACACAAGTTGCCCCCTGTGCTTTTCCTTCCTCAATCAAACCAATGACTCTGGCTTTCGCCTGTTCACTGATAAGAGGTCCGTAACCCGCTTTATCGTCATTCCACGCTCCCGGTTTTACTTTCGCCAACTCGGTCGCCAGATCGCTGATCCACTGCTTAGACTCTCCGACAAACACAGCGGCAGAAATCGCCATACAACGCTGCCCTGCGGCACCCACCGACGCTCCAACCAAGTTACTAATCACTTGAGCTTTGTTAGCGTCAGGCATTACTACCATGTGATTTTTTGCTCCCGCAAAGGCCTGTACTCGCTTATTGTGCGCCGTTCCTGTCTGGTAAATGTATTTCGCCACGGCAACAGAACCGACAAACGACACCGCCTTGATCACTGGGTGAGTCAACAGATAGTCCACTTGAGCCTTGCCGCCATGAACAATTTGCAGCAGTCCTTTTGGGGCTCCTGCTTGGGCAAACAGTTCCGCCAAGCGCATCGCAGTTAAAGGGACTTGCTCTGAAGGTTTGAGGACAAAAGTATTACCAGCTGCAATGGCAAGGGGAAACATCCAAAGCGGAATCATGGCAGGAAAGTTAAAGGGAGTAATACCACAGCAGACCCCAAGAGGTTGAATCAGCGAATAGGTATCAATATCTGTCGCAACGTTTTCAACCGTTTCGCCCATCATATTGCTAGCGATATTCGCCGCCTGCTCAACCACTTCAATACCTCGCCACACATCACCTTTGGCATCGACGGAGGTTTTGCCTGTCTCTTTTGACAGCAGGAGTGCCAGCTCGTCATGATGCTCTTTGAGCAAATGCTGATATCTGAGCATCAGACGCGCTCTGTCTGATACGGCAACTTCTTTCCAAACGTGGAACTGCTCTAGCGCGCTCTCTATCGCCTGTTCCATTTCAGCATCAGTCGCACAGGGCAATGTTGCGATGATCTCATTCGTTGCGGGGTTGGTTACTTCTATCCAATCTCTCGTTGCGGACTGACAAAACTCGCCACCAATAAATAAACTGACTGACTGTGTCATTGTGATTTCCTTTTCCATCGTGAAGTTTGTTTAGAGCGGGATCTCGATACCGATCGCGGTAGCCTCTCCTCCACCAATACAGATTGCGGCAACCCCTCTCATGACTTTTCTCTGGCTAACATCGCCGTCCACTCCAAATGCCTGTAACTGTCTTAGGCTGTAGATCAGCGTCGTTAATATTCTCGCCCCACTCGCACCTATTGGGTGGCCCAAAGCACAAGCTCCCCCCTTAACATTTACTTTGTCTTGGTCGAGTTTAAGTTCGCGAACAGCAATTTGTGTCACAACCGCAAAGGCTTCATTGATCTCCCAAAGATCAACGTCGCTCACCTCCCAATCAAGCTGCGAAAGTAGCTGTTTAATCGCATACACGGGTGCAATGGTAAATTCAGCGGGTTCTCTGGCGTGGCTCGCGTGCGCTTTAATTACCGCCAAGGGTTTCGCGCCATGAGATTTGGCGGTTTCACTATCCATGACGATTAACGCAGCGGCGCCATCAGAAATAGCACTTGAATTGGCCGCAGTGATCGTCCCATCCTCAGAAAAAGCCGCTTTGAGACGTGATATTTTTGACAAATCGATGGATGGTGGAAGTTCATCACAACTCAACGGCTCTCCGTTTTGAGCTTCAACTGGAACCATCTCTTGGTCGAACATGGCTTGGTTTTGCGCTGCTAATGCACGCTCTACAGACAAGGTGGCCCATTGGTCCATTTGCTCACGGGTGAAATGGTATTTATCCGCCGTTCTTTGACCATAGACGCCCATAAGTTCACCTTCATAAGCGTCTTGCAGGCCATCAAGGAACATATGATCATAAGTGGTTTTGTGGCCGATTCTCATACCACTACGCGCATCTTTCAGCAGATAAGGGGCATTACTCATACTCTCCATACCACCAGCAACCGCGCATTGAATCGAACCTGCTCGAATCAAATCGTTCGCCAGCATCACAGACTTCATTCCTGAACCACACACCTTATTGATCGTGGTACAAGCAGTGTGCAGAGGCAACTTCGCTGCCCGAGCTGCTTGTCTTGCTGGCGCTTGGCCGCATCCTGCGGGTAGTACACAGCCCATGTAAACTTCTTCAACAATTTGCTCAGTTAGGCCCGACTGTTCTAGCGCTGCACGAATGGCGATGCCACCTAACTGCGGGGCAGAAAGACCAGCCAGAGCACCTTGAAAACGACCCATTGGAGTTCGTTTCGCTGATACGATCCATATCTCTTTCTGCTCCATTTGATGCCCCTTTTATGCTGACATTATTTCTTGACGTTTACGTAAGCATAGCACTAACATTTACGTAAACGTAAAGAAACGAATCAATTACATTTTGTCTGTTTAGGTTGATTAGCCAACATAGGTGCCAACCGTCTGATAGCCCAAATAAGAACACACAGGAAATTTAGCTCAGTGGAAAAATATAAGATCAGCGAACTCGCTAAAGAATTTGATGTGACGACTCGCAGTATCCGCTTTTACGAGGATGAAGGACTGATTCATCCAGAGCGCAAAGGCAGTATGCGTATCTACAACCGTCGTGATAGAACCCGCCTCAAGCTGATTCTACGTGGTAAGCGTCTTGGGTTTTCTTTAGCAGAAATCCGCGAATTATTTGAGCTGTACGATACACACCAAGGTGAAACTCAGCTAACAGAAATGCTGAAGATCATTGATGAAAAAGAAGCGGTGCTACTGCGCCAACTCGAAGACATTAATCATATGCTTGAAGATCTCAACGTAGCGCGTGAACGTTGCCAGCAAGCATTAGTTGTGGACCCGCAATAACTTATAGTCCTTAAACGTCTTCGAATACTACGTTATTAGCCGATAGTCGGAGGCGTTATGATAAGCCAATATACACCGCTCAATTTTGGGCACGATGAATCGATCAATTTGTTGCGCGAACACGTCAATGGATTCGCTCAACAACAGATCTCACCGCTTGCCAGTGATATAGACCGCTCCAACTCATTTCCTAACCATTTATGGCCATTGCTCGGTGAAATGGGGCTACTCGGCGTGACCGTTTCTGAACAATATGGCGGTGCTGAGATGGGTTATCTTGCCCATGTTGTGGCGATGGAAGAGATCAGCCGCGCCTCAGCGTCCGTAGCGCTCAGCTATGGGGCTCACTCCAACCTCTGCGTCAATCAAATATTCCGCAATGGAACCCAAGCGCAAAGGCAACAATTCCTGCCTAAACTGATCGAGGGTAGCCATGTCGGAGCGCTGGCGATGAGTGAGCCTAACGCAGGTTCAGACGTTGTTAGCATGCAACTCAAAGCGGATCTTAACGGCGACCACTACCTACTCAACGGGTGCAAAATGTGGATTACCAACGGCCCAGATGCCGATGTAGTGGTCGTCTACGCGAAAACCGATGCGAGTCAGGGTGCCCATGGTATCAGTGCATTCATCGTTGAAAAATCGGTCTCTCCTTTCCAACATGCTCAAAAACTGGACAAGCTTGGCATGCGGGGGTCCAACACCTGTGAGCTGGTCTTTAATAATTGCCCCGTCCCCGTTGAAAATATGCTGGGAGAAGTGAATCAAGGCGTAAAAGTATTGATGAGTGGGTTGGACTACGAACGCGTAGTACTCGCCGCAGGTCCGCTTGGAATCATGCAAGCGTGTCTCGATTTGGTGATCCCTTATGTTCACGACCGCAAACAGTTTGGACGTTCAATTGGTGAGTTTCAGTTGGTTCAAGCCAAAGTTGCCGACATGTATACACGTTCCAATGCAGCCCGAGCCTATGTCTACGCGGTTGCCAGTGCTTGCGATAACGGACATGCGAGCCGCAAAGATGCCGCGGGTGTGATTCTTTACAGTGCTGAACTTGCGACCCAGATGGCACTGGATACCATCCAGCTGCTTGGCGGCAATGGATACATAAACGAATTTCCTGCGGGTCGATTGCTACGTGATGCCAAGCTGTATGAGATTGGTGCAGGTACTTCAGAAATCCGACGCATGCTAATTGGTCGGGAACTGTTTGAAGAGTCACGTTAAAGGGAGCTGACTATGGCCGTGATTAAGTCGAAGATTCACACCGACGCCCCACTCTACATGAAAAACGTTGCCGCGATGTCCACGCTGGTTAAAGAGCTAGAGGATGACATCGCTTCTATCAAACTAGGCGGAGGCGAAAAAGCGATCGCCCACCAGCGAAAAAAAGGCAAGCTTCCGGTACGTGAACGCATCGAGCATCTTCTCGATGCCAACTCTCCATTTCTCGAAATAGCTCAGTTCGCCGCGTGGAACGTGTATGACGAACCAATTCCTTGTGCGGGTGTTGTTGCTGGCGTAGGACAAATCAACGGGCAGTCATGTATGGTGATTGCGAATGATCCTTCAGTGAAAGGCGGAACATACTACCCTCTGACGGTAAAGAAACACTTACGAGCGCAAGAGATCGCCCAACGTTGTCAGCTGCCATGCATTTATTTGGTGGATTCAGGTGGTGCCAACTTGCCTCACCAAGCCGATGTCTTTCCTGACCGCGATCATTTTGGTCGCATCTTTTTCAACCAAGCCCGAATGTCGGCGAAAGGGATCCCACAAATCGCCGTTGTCCTCGGATTATGCACCGCAGGAGGCGCTTATATCCCAGCGATGGCGGATGTATCGATCATAGTGAAACAGCAAGGCACGATATTCTTGGCTGGTCCCCCTTTGGTTAAAGCCGCAACCGGTGAGATTGTGACCGAAGAAGAGCTCGGTGGCGCAGATGTCCACTGTCGAAAATCAGGCGTAGCTGACTATTACGCGGAAGATGAACTGCATGCACTTCAGTTGGCAAGACAAGCTGTCTCTAACACTAACTTATCGTGTGAACTCACCCCATCCGCTCAGCAGACACAAAGCGCATCCCCTCTTTACAACATCGAAGAACTTTATGGCATTGTGAATGCGGATCTTCGCTTATCGTTCGATGTGCGTGAAGTTATCGCCCGAATTGTTGACGGTTCGGAGTTCGACGAGTTTAAAGCCTTATTTGGTACAACTTTGGTATGTGGCTTTGCGCGTATTGAAGGCCATTTGCTTGGCATTATCGCCAACAATGGCATTCTGTTTTCCGAATCGGCTCAAAAAGGAGCTCATTTCATTGAGTTGTGCGCTAAACGAAAAGTGCCGCTTTTGTTCCTGCAAAATATCACCGGCTTTATGGTGGGGAAAAAGTTTGAAGAAGGCGGTATCGCCAAAAATGGCGCCAAACTCGTCATGGCCGTAGCGTGCGCCGAGGTACCCAAGTTTACCATTATCATTGGAGGTTCGTATGGTGCGGGCAACTATGGTATGTGCGGCAGAGCCTATGATCCAACGCTGATGTGGATGTGGCCGAATGCGCGAATATCCGTAATGGGGGGAGAACAAGCGGCGGGTGTGTTAACTCAGGTTAAACAACAAGTCATGCAGCGTCAGGGAGAAAGTTGGGTTCAGGAGGACGCCGACCAATTTCGCCAACAGATCCTTGAACAATACAACCATCAAGGGCATCCCTACTATGCCAGCGCCCGTCTATGGGATGACGGCATTATTGACCCCAAAGATACGCGACAAATTCTGGCGCACGCGCTCAAGCTAGCTCTTCGTCACCCGATTAATGATAGCCAGTTTGGTATCTTCAGGATGTAAATTATGGCCACCAGAATCGACCGAAATCTCCCCCAAAGCATTGTCTACCATATCGATAACAACGGTATTGCGACCGTAACTCTTTGCCGACCTGAAAAGGCTAATGCCTTCAACGCCGATGTCATTGCTCAACTGAACAGCGCTTTAGATAGCCTCCCCGCCGACCCTACGGTGAAAGCCCTGATCCTCAACAGCCAAGGTAAGCATTTTTCAGCCGGTGCAGATATCGAGTGGATGCGCTCCATGGTGACCAAGAGCGAGCAGGAAAATCACCTCGATGCGTACCAGTTAGCCACTCTGCTTGATAAGCTTGATCGATTCCCTTTTCCGACAGTAGCAATTGTCCAAGGTTGCGCCTTTGGCGGTGCGTTGGGACTCATTTGTTGCTGCGACATGGTGTTTGCCAGTGAGAACTGTCAATTATGCTTGAGTGAGGTCAAGCTAGGGCTCATCCCTGCGACGATCGCTCCTTACGTCATCAGAGCCATGGGCGTACGCCACGCCAGACGATATATGCTATCGGCAGAGCGAATCGATGCCCACACAGCACTCGAACTCAACCTAGTTCACCGCATCTCTCCTAGCTTAGATTTAAACGAGGATGCGCACCAATGGCTACTGCCAATACTGAATCATGGACCACAAGCGATGGTTGAAGTTAAGCGCCTTTGCCACCACTGTGCCGAGTCACCGATTGATGACGCTTTAATGCGTTATACCAGTGAACTGATCGCCAAAATACGTGTGTCACCTCAAGGACAGGAAGGCTTGTCTGCATTCTTGCAAAAGAGAGCGCCTGACTGGATGAAGAAGGAACATTAGCGATATGAGTCAAGCGAACAAGGTGAACGTCCCAAGCATTCAACTCGAACAGGTCAACATCTTTGAAGTTGGGCCTAGGGATGGCTTGCAAAATGAAGCGGCATTACCTGTCGAGGTAAAAATAGCCTTGATTGACCAATTGTCCTCAACAGGATTAAAACAGATTGAAGCTGGGGCTTTTGTTTCAGAAAAAAAAGTGCCCCAGATGGCTAATTCCGGTCAGGTATTTGCCAATATCAAACGGCACCAGGGGGTGGTCTATTCTGCGTTAACGCCTAATGTTCAAGGGCTTGAAGAAGCTCTAAAACATAACGTACAACAAGTCGCAGTCTTTACCTCAGCTTCGGAAGGATTTTGCCAACGCAATATTAATTGTTCAATTTCTCAGAGTCTTCAACGGTTTAAGGACGTGATAGATTTGGCGCATGCGCATAACATTCCTGTTAGAGGGTATTTATCTTGTGTCGCAGATTGTCCTTATGACGGCCCAACCCAACCTGTACAAGTTGCTCAACTAACACAAGCGTTGCTCGATATGGGCTGCTATCAAGTTTCTCTCGGCGATACGATTGGTACTGCTACGCCAAATCGAACTGCGCAGTTGCTTGCCGCTATTCTCACCGACACGCCCGCGACATCAATTGCGGTTCACTTCCACAATACCTATGGACAGGCACTGGCCAATATTTATCAGTCCCTCCTTATGGGCATCAATACGATCGATTCAAGCGTCGCTGGCTTAGGGGGTTGCCCTTACGCAAAAGGGGCGTCAGGAAATGTCGCGACAGAAGACGTACTTTATCTATGTCATGGACTTGGAATTAAAACCGGAGTTGATCTCAATGCCGTCGCAAGAGTCAGCGCATTCATCTGCCAAACGTTAAATATCCTGCCTGCATCTAATGTTACACGCGCATTACAGTGCAAAATTCGTACATAATTATGTGCCGACCATCCAACTTTTGTGATTTGCATTGAAAAAATGCGTGAAATGCGAGCTACAAAAATGTTATCTATATAGTCAAATGTTTGAACAATCGTCACAATACTGACGCATTGCCACTCGTGCCTGCTTAAAATGGCACTCTGCTACAGGTGTATAAGTTACCGTCATGAACATATTAGTTTGCGATGACTCGTTGATCGCTCGCAAATCCATCATTAGTCGAATAGCCCCTTCAGATACTATCCAAATTTTCCAATCAGAAAACGGAAAAGCCGCGTTAGAAATCATGAGTAATCAAAATATCGACTTGTTGTTTCTTGATCTAACTATGCCTGTTATGGATGGTTTCGAAGTCCTCGCGTCTCTGCCTGTAAGCTACTACCCAACACACATCGTAGTCGTCTCTGGTGATATTCAGATTCAGGCCAAGAACCGATGTCTTCAACTTGGCGCTAATGAGTTTATTGAAAAGCCTTTTGTTACCGCGGATCTCGTCGAACTCTTTAATCGTTTTGAGATTCCGCTAAAAGCAACGACAACTCAACACCCTGAGCTGACGCCAAACGCGATTGATCTTATGGGTGCAATTCGCGAAATGAGTAATATAGCGTTAGGTGCCAGTGCATCTATCATCGCCGAACAAGTGGGTAAATTCATTGAAATGCCATTACCCAACGTCGCTTCATTGCATCAATCAGAATTAAAAATGACGGTGCAAGACATCGTCAACAATTCTGAATCCCGTGCAGTTTCACAACGTTTTGTTGGTAATGGCATCAATGGAGAAGCCTTGGTTTGCCTACATGGCAAAGGGTTTGAACAGCTTACAAACGTCGCGTGCGATGACCAGGTTAACTCCACCAACGAAGTCATTCTCGACATATCAAACTTACTGGTTTCGTCATTTCTGGTCTCTTTTAGCAGACAGTTGGACATCTCGATATCGCTGCGCCAGCCGATTGTGCTGGAAAAAGAGCCGCTGCAAGCATCGCTGAATTCTAGCGGTTTCCTTGAGGAGTATGACCAAGACATTTTCACGATCGAATTTGTCTACAAAGCCGAAAATCTGGATGTTGCTTGTGACATTATTTTCTTGATGGATAACGAGTCTCTCGATGCCATTCAACAAATTCTGGAGAGCTTAATATGACGGTAAGTGAAATCGGTGACCTTCACTGGGCAATGCAAATTATCGGCGATCTTGATGCTGGGCTTATCGTCGTTGATCGCGATTACAAGGTATGTGCATGGAACACATTCATGCAGTCGTACAGTGGAATCAGTGCCGATCAAATCCTAGGAAAAGTGCTGTTTAGTGTTGTTAGAGATCTACCTGAAGCTTGGCTGAGAAAAAAGGTCAATACCGCATTTAGCCTCAATAGCAGAGGCTTTTCCTGCTGGGAAGACCGCCCTTACCTGTTTAAATTTAAAAACTTTAGCCCTATCTCCAACAGCTTAAGTGAGATGCGCCAAAACATTACGTTTTCGCCACTGACCTCAGTCAATGGTGATGTGTCGCACGTGAGTTTGATCATCAATGACGTGACGGATATTGCTAAAAATAAGATTCATCTGTTGGATTCAAACCAAAAGCTGTCCAACTTGAGCCAAACCGACGGGCTCACTAAGCTTTACAATCGCGCACATTGGGAAAAGAATCTGCAAAAAGAGTACGAACACTGTCAGGTGACGGGTGAAGTCTCATCACTTGTTATTTTTGATATCGACCATTTTAAACGTGTGAATGACACATATGGCCATACGGTGGGCGACGAAGTGATCCGTCACGCTGCTGAAGCCTTAAAGCGTGCCTCACGCAGTTCCGATATTTGTGGACGCTACGGTGGTGAGGAGTTCACGGTTATCTTGCCCGGTACATGTGCCAATCAAGCGCTTTATTTCACTGAACGGTTACGTAAACGGATTGAGAGCTCGATAGTCAAATGTGAGCAACACCATGTCAAATATACTATCAGTCTTGGCGTTTGTGAGATTTCGCCGCTCCAATCAAGTCACCTTGCTTGGCTTGAGCATGCAGATAAGTCGCTTTACTTATCCAAAGAGTCTGGGCGCAATCGTTCGACGGTTTTCGAACCTTCGTTCGTTGAATAACTATTCAATTCAGAGCTCAAATAGAACCGTGGTAAGAATCGCTGACCTAACTTAGCGTTCAGCGATTCTGGTTTTAGATTGAGCTTTCTCACGCAATCTATCATTCAACGTTATGCCATGTTTGGCACTAGGCTGACTCGATAACTTGGTAAAAACGCTCAACGTTAAGCGTCACTCTTCCCCAATGGGACGCTTTTACGCGTTGTTGATGAGCATCGAATGACGCCCTATCGATAAACTCTTCATACACATCAAACCGAAGAGGGTTATCACTATTCTGAGTGACGCTAAAGGTAATACAGCCCGGCTCTAGCAACGTTAGCTGCCTATGGGTGATCAACTCGTTTTTCACGACATCGAGATCGCGCTCTGGCACCAAAATAAAGCCCTTTAGCGTCACTTTTGTCATGCTTGTTCCCTATTCACCTTCAAATTTAGCGTAACACTCTTCTAGTTGTGCATCTGTCATTCCTAGCACCGACGTAATCCCATTGTTAAGACAATTCTCATATTGGCTATCATCATCACTTTGGGTATCAATGAATTTCGCACATTTATACATCGAGTCGCGATAGCCTTGAATAATGGTTGCTTGCGTTTTGCCACTGCATTTAGCTAGGTGGGCAAATGCACCGTTATTTGTCATAAAATCGATCTGAGTATTTATACCAGATTCGATTTGGCTCTCAGTGAGTTTGTTGGTAGCGTGACTTGGTGTTGCTAATACCGTAATGGAAGCAGCCAATAGCAAGCGAGATATTGTTGAAAATTGCATAGAATCCCTTTGATGTATATTTTTTGTCCAAAATAGATCACGACATACTTAACGAGGCTTAAAGAGACACGCAAGTTTAAGAACGTCGTAATATTTTAAGCATTAATTACATTAAAAATTTTTCTATTTAAAGTTAATTTTTCGCATAGCTTTTTAACTGCTTATTCCAAATTAGGCCGATATACCGACCGACCTTGATGCGCCAAAGTAAAAGGAGAAGACCAGCACTCAGCATAAAATCACCGGCATCCACATAGCAAAAAACTCAGCAGCAGCATCATAAAAATCGAACGCTAAATGTTCAATACTCGCAAAAGTAAGTCAAATTTCACTTCGATACATTGGGGAATCAAGCGGTAGTAACTTGAAAAGGGCTAAATTGAGCGCCCTGCACTAACTCAGCCCTGAACTTCTAACTATAATATTATCAGTAACTATTATTAAAACGCAGACTATGTTTGATTCGAAATCAACCAATGAACTGGATTGCTCACTCTTAGAGCAATTGGGCTATTGGGTCACCATCTATGACCAACAATGGCGACCGATCTATTCCTGTAAAAAGACGACTGAGTTTTTAACTAAGGCAAGTAGTGGTAAAGAGTCGAGCAACCAAAGCTTAAAAGAGGTTATTGATGCTCAGAACTGGTCCATATTGAAAAGTTCGGCAACGTCCAACGATGGTAAAGCTCATTTAATAAAACTCCCCGCTTTAGAGATAAATCTAATAATCCGTTGTACTAGCAAAGAAGTGTCAGGCAACCTCTTCTACATATTGAGCTCAGAGCCCCTTGAGACGGATAGCAATAAGCAACCCTGTATCAATGAAAGAACCGTCTTAGATGTGGATAAGCATTTAAAGTTGGGCTTTTGGCGATACGGGATAAATAACAACGATCTATTATGGTCGCAAGGCATCTATCAAATACATGGATTGTCACCCGACAGTTTTACCCCTACGTTAGATAATGCTTTGGCCTTCTACCACCAAGATGACTTACCGATCATTAAAGGATTGGTTAACGACGCTATCTCAGAGAAAAAGCCTTGGCACGATGTCAGGCTACGAATTGTCGCCCCCGACGGGTGTGTTCGCCATGTATCATCGAGTGGATGCTTTGTTCAACTCCCTAATAGCGTTGATAGTTTCATTTGTGGAGTCTTTGAAGATATTACAGAACAGCAGAGAGTGAAAAACGAACACGATTTTTTGGTGACGGCTTTAAAAGAAACCTCTGTTGGGATGGTTATCGCAGATCACAATAAGAACGTGATATGGGTGAACAAATCATTTGAAGGAATGACTGGCTACACATTGTTAGATGTTGCGGGCAGCAAACTCGGCGATGTACTTCAAGGAAAAGATACAGACCCTAACGTAGTAAATGAAATAAGTCAGTCTCTTCGAAAGGGTATGGCGATAAAAGCTCGACTTCTTAACTATCACAAGAGTGGTCGCGCATACTGGAACGATTTATCCATTACCCCTATAACCAAAGGTTCTGAGATTGAATACTTTTTTGCCGTCCAAAATGACGTTACTGGTGAAGTAACTGCGAAACATGAGCTGCAAAATCTCAATAGCGAGTTAGAGGCACAAGTTGAATCGAGAACAATCGAGTTAAAATCGATCAATCAAAAACTTAGCGAACAAGCGAATATTGACCCGCTCACTGGATTACTGAATCGACGTTCTTTAAACACATGTGTTGCCGATGCTCAAAGCGCATTACAAGACAGAAACCAATCACTTTCCTATATTCTGTTAGACATCGACAATTTTAAACAACTTAATGACAGATTCGGCCATGCTGTTGGTGACCAGGCATTAGTCAAAGTGGCGAAAGCTATGCGTGAAAATAGTCGTCAGGAAGATAAACTCTTTCGACTTGGTGGCGAAGAGTTTTTAGTGGTTATGGCCGCTACCAATCAAAGTGTCGCTCTGACCGTAGCCGAGAGAATAAGAGTGGCAATAGCTTCTTTATCGATCAACTTTGAGGGCGAACGGCTTAATATCACCGCAAGCTTTGGCATATTAACGGATGGCAAAGGGCTATCCGTCGACGAGAGCCTAAAGTTGGTCGACACATGTTTATATAAAGCAAAAGCAAGTGGCAAAAATAGATTGGTGAGTGAGGTACGAACTCCATAATAGGCTTCGTTATTCAAGTTAAAGGGACACACACCATAGCCTATGGGTTCATATCACCTATACTCAATAGGACAAAGCGATTCACCTCATCACTTAATGAACAACTTAACATTCAAGCAAAGGATATGCGTCGTGGCAGACATAGATACCTCTCAATTAGTCGTTCCGGATTCTGTACTCAAGAGCTGGCAAGAAATTGTTGATTTAGTTGCCAAAATGACACAATGCCCCGCCGCATTAGTCATGCGTATTCACGAAAATGACATTGAGGTTTTTTCTAGCAGTCGAAGTGAGAACAACCCCTACGCGCCAAATGCAAAAGACTCACTTGGGCATGGTCTGTATTGTGAAACTGTGATTAGCGAAAGGCGCATGCTGAACGTTCCCAATGCGCTTAACGATCCTGAATGGGATCACAATCCAGACATCAAGCTGGGCATGATTTGTTACTGCGGCCTGCCTGTGTTTTGGCCAGATGACACCCCCTTTGGAACTATCTGCATGCTCGACAATCAAGAGCGCTACTTTGATGAAGATGCGATGTCGTTGCTTGGTCGTTTTCAAACGGCTATCGAAGGTCAACTTGAAACATTATACCGTAAAGAAGAGCTTGCCCGATTCAATCAGGAGTTAGAAAGCAAAGTCGCAGAAAGAACCAAGACACTTGCCGCGCTTAGCAGCCGTTTACTCAAAGAAATAGAGCAACGTTCCGCCGCAGAAAGCCACTTGGACTTTCACCTGCACTACGACCCTCTCACTAAACTCCCCAATCGAATCACTCTGGCTGACAAGCTCGCTAAACAGATGACCGCTCTAGATGACGATGAACAAATTACCCTGATTTATTTTAGTTTGAGAAACTTTAAATTTGTTAACGCAAGTTATGGTTACATGTTCGGTGATCAGATTTTGTCGTCACTGAGCCAGCGGATCAGCTACAAGCTGCCCAAAAAGTGGACATTGGCCAGAATTGTTGGCTCTGATTTTGTTCTAGCCGCCCAGCATCTGCGTAAACCAAAGCTTCAAGAACAAGTCATAGAACGAATTACCAATGCGTTCACCCAACCTTTTAGCGTCAACGGGATGAGTATCAATTTGCAATACAACTTAGGTATCGCAGTAGCCCCATTGGATGCAACAGATTCGTTCAGCCTCATTGAACGGGCCTGCTCGGCAATGAGTGAAGGTAAAAACGAAGGTTTGCAGGTCGCTTACTTTAATTTTGCCGCGCAAAAAGCCGCCGAAGAGCGCTTGCGACTTGAATCGCATCTTTCTAAGGCGCTGAAAAACGACGAACTCGAAGTCCATTTCCAGCCGATCATTTGTCTCAAACAAGGGGGGAAAATTATTGGTGCTGAAGCGCTATTACGTTGGAACAATCCAACGCTGGGGCAAGTTTCGCCAGACCGTTTTATTCCTTTAGCGGAAAGTAACGGCCAAATAATAGAAATCGGCTACTTCGTTTTGCACCAAGCATTGAAACAAGCTGCGGAATGGCATCAAGCATCCCCGCATTCGTTTAAAATGGCGATCAACATCTCGCCAATCCAATTCCAAGAACAACACTTTGTTCAACACTTACAAGACATTATTGATCTTTACCAACTCCCAGCGAAGTGCGTTGAATTGGAGCTCACAGAAGGCATTCTGCTGCAAGATGAAGAGTATGCGCAAAATGTCCTCGATCAGTTGCGTCAATTCGGCGTCAGCATTTCTCTTGATGACTTTGGTACCGGGTACTCTTCACTCAGTTACCTACAAAAATACGCGTTCGATACGTTAAAGATTGATCGCAGCTTTATCAATCAATTAGAACACAATCAACACAACCGAGAGCTCACAAGAGCCATTATCGCAATGGCACACAAACTCAATATGATGGTGATCGCAGAAGGGGTCGAAGAGCGGTATCAAGAAGACTTTATTCGAACCGAAGAATGCAACTACGCTCAAGGCTTTTTGTATGGCAAAGCCGTTCCTGCTGATGAGTTTACGCTACAAATGAAAAGTGCACCTTAGTCAGCGTTAAACGTTGTGTTAAAAAGAAGCGATTGTTTGCATGTTCATCATCAGTACCTAACGCATTGTTCCTTTAACACTACCCAATAGGTTGATTTTCAGTTGCGTTACGCAACGACCCTATTTCGGCCTTGTGATTTTGCATCATAAAGATTGGCATCTGCTTGACGATTGATTTCATCGATACAGCTCGAAGCATTCGCCTCGGCCAAACCAATACTGACCGTCACAGATATCGCCCTATCTCGATAGCGAATAGTCGCACTATCTATTGCTTGACGAATAGCCTCCGCATTATCGAGGGCATGCTGTTGACTAACACCCGATAACAAAATACAGAACTCTTCCCCTCCTTGGCGAAACACATTTTCCTCGCCCGCCACATGAGACATTGTCTTCACCACAGATTGCAGTACGAAGTCTCCTCCGTCGTGACCATATTCATCATTAATTGCTTTAAAGTGATCGATGTCTAACACCAATAAGAAGAATGGGGATCCTTGATTTTTTAGCGCTTGGTAACGATGCCTCAATGCTAGGCGGTTATTGGTTCCAGTCAGCGGATCAAGCGTGGCCAATTTACTTAACTTGTTTTCCGTTGATTCGCGGTTGAATTCATACACGTGCGCGATCGCTGAAATACTGAAATAGCAAAAGGCGAAGTTGATCATCATCGAAAACATATCAAAGTACTGCTCTAGGTGAAATTGATATGTGATATTGGCGATCTGAATTAAAAACAAACACGCGGTCGCTACAAAGCCGATCTTGTAGCCCAGCAACAAATAGTAAACGATAGGCAAAACAAGCGACCAGAAAAAAACACCAGTGACGGTTGGCTTGAGGAAAGTGCCAATAATGACGAGAAACGTTAGACACAGCGACATGATGTACTTATGGCCCTGGTATAGGTTATCTCTACCGATTTGACGATAAACATGCCAAGAGTAAAGCGCGTACAGTAATTCCAACGTACCGTAGATATAGCTCTGGCTAATAACAAAGTTACCGATAGCCAACAAGGCAGCCAAGCTCCCGATCCCGAAACTCATGCCTTTGAGCACTTTGAGACGTAGCGTTAAACTGCCGTTTAGTTCATCAATGTCCATATTTCCTTCCATGGGCTAAATGCTCTCAAAAAAGAGATATAATAACCTGATTAACTTACTCATAACAAGGATGCCAACGCATATATACATACGTATATTCAATAACTTAAACTATAAATTCCCAGTGACAGCGCGTAACATGAACTAGTATCAGCACATCAAAAAATAGAACAGAAAAAAGTAAAAAAATAATGAACTAATAAGGAAAGGTACCATTAAACACAGTACTTTTGGTTTCTCGCAGTTGTCATCTTTAAGCCCCTTTAGTTATCCAGTGAGGTTCAGAATGCCAACAAAAATAGGCAACGCGCATGAACTGAACCTTTAGCGAAAATATCTATAACTCACTCTCATTTCATCCTTTATGGCGTTTGTCCTTATTTGCTTAGAGTACGGATAAAAATTCGACCGATAAAGGTTTTTACAAAAGTGAATGAGTTAAAGACGCGAGTACGAAGGGTAAAAGCGTTAGATAACCGTCTTAGATGATAAAGGTGAATGGTTAAACAAATTCCGTTAATCGAAAAAGATACCAAATATCCCAAATTGATATTCTATCCCCATAACAACTCCCATAAAAAAAGCACTCAAAAAACCGAATCTCAAGCACTCTGCATTTAGCCTATATAGCCAATAAATGCAACCTGACTAGAGCGAATCCATGCAAACGATGGAAAATGCGCCCAACCTTGTACTTTCTTTGGAGCATAAGTATCAAGTTTATCGATCAAATAGTCTCTTCTCTTTCTGAGTAAAAAAGTGTAAAGGGTAATGTAATAAGATTACCAATACCAAATATGATCAATCCGAGACTAGACAACAAACCAACTCCACCTAGAGGAATCCAAATCCAAACGGGATAATCATTTATCATAACTTTATTCTCAGCGAACCCAATGTAGTACTAATAAAACCAATCAAACGCAAAATACTCAGCACAACCTCCATGTTCACTCACTATTCAATGCGTTGCTTTAATGTACATTAAATGAATCCCTGTCGGGGTTATCTTGGTTAAATCTCGGCTGTACACATACCCATGTTTTTCTAGTAAGTCGATAGAGTGATATGTCCATCCGGCAGCAAATGCTATTCCGCTTAAAGCAAATATCACGACAAGCTTATCCCAGATTTTTATAGTTTTCGGAAGATAAATATCTTTTATCTTTTCTCCAAGTACGAAAGCTTTCGGAGTCAGACACAACAAATAAAGCAAGACCCCCAAAAAACCCACGGGTAGCCATAACGTAATAATTGAAACTTGTACAAAATCAGCATGGTTCAATAAATCAAGATAGTCTTTTAAAACCCCTATTGAGACATAAAGCCAGCTAGGAAAGAAGAAACTCCACATGAAAAGTATTGCAAACCTAACTTTAGTCTTGGGTCGCATTTTCTAACTCCCTAACAATTGCCTTAGATATTTGAAACTCTCCCCAAGCACACGCCCAGAGAGCAAACCAACCATGCCAAAGAGAAACCAAAACCAATCAAACGCAAAGTACTCAGCACAATCTCCATGTTCACTCACTATTCAATGCGTTGCTTTAATGTACATTAAATGAATCCCTGTCGGGGTTATCTTGGTTAAATCTCGACTGTACACATACCCATATTTTTCTAGTAAGTCGATAGAGTGATATGTCCATCCAGCAGCAAATGCCACTCCTGCCAACGCAAAATAAAGGGTGATTTTATTAACTATTGGCGTCCACCTTTCACCAATTACTGATCTTGCATTTTTCCCTGTATATAAACCAATGAAAGCGAATATAACAAGCAAAATCAGTGCTCCAAAACTGCCCAATGGAACCCAAAGCGATATTACCGACACTCTAACAATAGGTACCATGTCTAAAAGGTCCTGATAATCGCGCAACAAACCAGCACATATCCAACCCCAAACTGGTATAAATATAAAAAGTACACATAAAGCAGCAAATCTAACCTTCGCTTTCGATTGCATTTTCCAATTCCGTAACAATTTTTTTGCGACACTAAACTCACCCCAAGCCCACTCAATAACCGCATAGGTAGCAAAGACAACCACAGCGCCAACTATCACATGTCCAGATAGGATTGCAGCCACCCATAATGCAGCTTCGCTAGCCCAAAATTGAACCAGGGCTTTGATCATAAGCAATTGATTTGTTATAAACAAACGCAAAGGACAAAGGCTCGCGCCAAGTATCTCTCATTCCTATGAATATGGGATTAAGGTCTCTGACTTCGCAAGGCTTGAGCTGATAAGGAAATTCATCGGAAGCCATAAGTAAATCAGGTCATGTGTAATAAAAAGGCAGGTACCATTAAACACAGTACTTTTGGTTTCTCGCAGTTGTCATCTTTACTCCCCTTAAGTGAGTTATCCAGCTAGGTTCAGAATGCCAACAAAAATAGGCAACGCGCATGAACTGAACCTTTAGCGAAAATATCAATAACTCACTCTCATTTCATCCTTTATGGCGTTTGCCCTTACTTGCCTCACAGGATTTAGAATGGAATACCTAGTATTTTAAATTTGTATTCAATCCCCATAAGCACTATTACGAAAAAAACACTCAAAAAGCCAAATCTTAGACATTCAGCATTTAGCCTATATAGCCAATAAATGCTCCCGAGCTCTTTTTTTATACCACTGCGCCAGTATTGAATTTCTTCTTTTGAATGGCGATTAAACCAACTAAAGGCCTGCTGACTAGAACGAATCCAAGCCAGTGATGGGAAATGAGCCCAACCTTGCACCTTCTTCGGAGCATAACTATCGAGCTTATCTATCAAATAATTTTTTCTATTTCTGAGCAAATAAAGCGTAATTGGCAAAGTTATTAAATTACCGAACCCAAATATAATCACACCAACACCAGAAATAACAATACCGCCCCATAAAGGCAACCAAAGCCATGCTGAAACGCCATTAATCATTGTTGAACTCCATTGACAAACTCAACAGCATCACCATACAAATCAAAGATGGCGTACTCAAACCCGTCACCAAAGTAATTTGAAGCTGCGCCCCCATATAACCCCCAATAATAAAACCCGCCGACCATTGGAATAATTGATAACCCATACGTCGTTGGTACAAATCTAGTGCCCAAAAAGCCAATCCCTTCTCCTATGAGTACATTAAGCCCAACTGACGCCGAGTTTTTCACACCTGCTCGAATACACGCTTCAGAAAACCCTTCATCTTTGGCACACACTTTTGCGATATCCATAAAGTTGTCACGCACTCCCAAAATGGTTGCTACCCATGCTGCACGACCCAAAAGCTTACTAAACTCCATCGACTTTTTATACAAAGCCGTCATATCAATGCCGCTTACAGCTTTCGAAAAATCTTTTGCTTTATAGAGCTGTTTCTTACCTACATTCAGATAGTAATTGACCTTTTTGACCTGAATGTTTTTGATGTAATTCGGAGCACCAAATTGAGTCGATATCGTTTGAACTTCTGTTTGAAAGGCTCGAGCTTGTTTACGCCATTGTTTGTAGTCAGGGTTTGACTTCAACCTATCACCCGTAACGCCTTTGGTCGATTCTCCTACATATTTTGAATAGTTATCAAATCGTTGAAACTCCTTTTGGAGCCTTTCCGCTTGAATCTTCATTCCCACAATGCCAGAGCCAACCGAAGCAATCATTTGATTGGTAAAGTTTGATTCTTTAACCTCTCCATCATCTACTTCATAAACCGTCGAGTTAGGCATGGCTGTTGATGTAAGCATAACACTGGCGAACTCTTCATGGTGGTCAGAGAACCACTCTTGCTGTTCTTCCGAAAGTGTAAAAAACAACTCAGCCAATTCAGAAACCTGAGCAATGGCTTCTGCTTCATCTGGATGTGTAGTTTTCCAAGGCGAAACGACAATAGGCATCCCTTTAGTTAAAAAGTGAAACGTCCTTTTTAAGTGCGGATTCAGTTTAATAATATGTTGGATGACTTCGTTAGAGTCAGTCTGGTATACATCCCTAGCAAATGTTTTTATATCTATCTTTTCGCCCGAGAAAATTATATACACTTCATCAATATCTTTAAGCTCATTCGACTCTTCAAAGCCCGCTGTGGTCAGTGAATGAGGGGCTGATGTAACTGGTTTTACCGCGATGCTCGGTTGTGTAGCACTTGCCAGAGATTGAGATGAAACAACATCAGCCGAGCAACCACCAAATGAGACACCTTGCCCAACACTTACGCCTGAGCCCATATTAATATTCACTCCCTGCCCTATATTGACGC
>NZ_JBNJOF010000020.1:0-69861 GCF_050113875.1 Vibrio sp. TRT 1302
GGTCGCGGGTTCGAGTCCCGTCCGCTCCGCCACTTATTCCAGACCTCAGCAGAAATGCTGGGGTCTTTTTGTTTTTATCCGTGTCTGTTTTTCATCGACCAACGCGTTCCGAAGACTTGCCGTCCTGACCGTCCGCCTCTGATTCACACAGCCCAGCCTGACGCTAGGCTTTGGTCGTTTTAAAAGCCCGTCGCTTACGCCACGGGCTTTTTGTGTATTAGGGGGCAGGAGTGCTTCTCGTGTGGAAATCGGGTGCGTGCTATGGATTACGTGCTTTGAGAGGGAACTAATATTCTAGTTTTTCTCTCTTCAAACAAAAAGGGTTGACGCTTTCACGTCAACCCTTCGAGCTTTTCTCTCTTCTCGCTTAAAGAATAATATCTCTCACTTCAGCATCTTTGCGCTCTAGATAGTGGATAGATTTAATACGGCGGATAGTACGACAGCGGCCACGGATTAATAGCGTCTCCGTTGTTGCGATATTACCTTGGCGTGTAATGCCTTCTAGAAGATCACCTTTAGTGATACCAGTGGCTGAGAACACGACATTGTCGCTGCGAGCCATATCTTCCATAGTGAGTACGACATTCGCCTCGACGCCCATTTCTTCACAGCGTTTAAGCTCTGCTGCGCCATAAATGCGGTTTTCTTCTGTATCCCCTTTCACTTCATGGCGAGGCAGTAGACGACCATGCATGTCGCCGTCTAGTGCGCGGATCACTGCGGCAGATACTACCCCTTCAGGTGCACCACCAATGCAGTACATGACGTCTACTTCACTGTCTGGCATACATGTAAGAATCGATGCTGCCACATCACCATCAGGGACGGCAAATACACGCACGCCCATGGCCTGCATTTCAGCGATAACGCCATCGTGACGAGGCTTAGCTAGCGTAATTACAACCAGAGTATCTAGGCTTTTACCCAGCGCTTGTGCGACGTTCTCTAGGTTTTCTTTCAGTGGCTTGTGTAAGTCGATGCAACCTTTTGCGCCTGGACCTACAACGAGCTTTTCCATATACATATCAGGTGCTTTTAAAAAGCTTCCCTTTTCGCCAGCAGCGAGCACCGCTAATGCGTTAGATTGGCCCATCGCCGTCATGCGCGTGCCTTCGATAGGGTCTACTGCGATATCGACTTCGTCGCCACCTAGACCGACATTTTCACCGATGTAGAGCATAGGAGCATCATCGATCTCGCCTTCGCCGATAACGATTTCGCCACTGATCTCAGTTTTGTTGAGTAAGCTACGCATTACTTCTACAGCGGCACCGTCGGCTGCATTCTTATCGCCACGGCCAAGCCATTTATAGCCTGCCAGTGCTGCACCCTCGGTAACTCGAGAAAATGCCATTGCTAAATCGCGTTTCATGATGACTCCAAGTAAAGGATAAAGAGAAAAAACAAAAACGGCAGGATTTTACCATATCAAAAAGGAAACGTTTGCTTTTTTGCCTATATGGTCATTGAACAGGATCAATTTAGTCGCTTAAATAGAGCACATTTCGTCGCTTTTGGCTCAGATGTAAAGCTATTGTCAATTTGCGCTGTTTTTTTAAGCGAATGATGAAAAATATCCAAGATAGGGCGTGTCTATCAGCGCTCGGCTGAGTAGAATGGAACAAAACGGGTTTGGATCATCGATGACCAAAACCTTTCCCCGAATAACAAATAGGTAGGCCAAGATGTCTTTTGAAGTATTAGAACAGCTAGAAGCAAAAATCCAAACTGCAGTTGATACTATTGCCCTTCTGCAAATGGAAGTAGAAGAGCTTAAAGAAGAGAAAGAGAAACTTGCGACAGAAGCAAACGAACTACGTAGCAGTCGTGAAGAGCTAGAGCATAAAGCACAACAAATGCAGCAAGAGCATTCAGCGTGGCAAGAGCGCATCCGCAACCTACTTGGTAAAATGGACGATGTAGAGTAATAGGATAGAACCTATACTTTTCGTAGCAGGCTGGACTAGATGTTCAGCCTTTTTTGTGTCCAACGAAAACAATAAAGGCCGATAAGATTATCGGCCTTGGGAATGGGAGTTTGGTTGTGGTTAGTTTTGAGGACGTACGCCAAGTGTATGGCACAGTGCATACGTCATTTCTGCACGATTCAGTGTGTAGAAGTGGAAATCTTTAACACCTTCACGACTTAGGATTCGAACCATATCAATTGCGTGGCTAGCGCCGACAAGCTGGCGAGTTGTTGGGTCATCGTCTAGCCCTTCAAACTGCTTTTTCATCCAACCTGGAACTTTCACTGCATTCTGTGCAGCAAAGCGAGAGGCTTGCTTGAAGTTGGACACAGGTAAGATGCCTGGAACAATTTCTACGTCGATACCCGCTGCCACACAACGGTCGCGAAAACGCAGGTAGCTCTCAACATCAAAAAAGAATTGCGTAATAGCGCGGTTTGCACCGGCATCAACTTTGCGTTTTAGGTTGAGAAGATCCGCCTGAGCACTCTTTGCTTCAGGGTGTACTTCTGGGAATGCTGCGACTGAGATGTCGAAGTCATGGCGAGCTTTTAACAACTCCACTAAGTCAGACGCATACATTTCAGGTTTACCACCACCCGGTGGGATGTCACCACGAAGTGCCACGATGTTGTGAATGCCGTTTGCCCAGTAGTCATCTGCAATTTGGATCAGTTCTTCGCGAGAGGCGTCAATACACGTCAGGTGTGGGGCTGCGACTAAGCCAGTTTCTGCCTTAATCTCTTTAATGATGGAGTGAGTTCTATCGCGTTCACCTGAGTTTGCACCGTAAGTCACAGAGACAAATTTTGGCTTAAGATTTTTTAGACGGTGTACAGAATTCCACAGTGTTTCTTCCATTTTTTCACTGCTAGGTGGAAAAAATTCAAATGAAACATTGATGTTGTCAGAAAGCTCAGCGACATTCTGATTTAAGGCGTCGATATGACTAGCGTGTGTGTATCCCATCTTACTCTCTCCCAATGGCCATCCATGCCAAAAAACTCATAATTCCCAATCGACGTTTAGACGTCTATATGTCTACAGAATGAATTGAATACGATTTAATGTCAACTCTGTAACTATGAATTTTTCTCAAGTTCATTATGAGTGGGTTTCAAGTTGATTGGCAACCCATGATTTTGTTTGCTATTTGGAATAGAGAAAGGGCGCTAAATCATTTAGCGCCCTGGAGGTTAAAGTAAACTGGATAGTAGATTTAGGTCGGATTGAATTGCGCCTGCGGTGACCTCTCGGCCTGCACCTGGTCCACGTATCACCAATGGGTTGTCTTTATACCATTTACTTTCAATGGCGAAGATGTTGTCACAAGGAAGTAAATTAGCTAACGCATGCTCTTTGTTGAGTGCCTCAACACCGACGGTTGCGGTGCCGTTTTTCTCAAGTCGAGCAACATAGCGCAGTACTTTATCTTCTCTTTGTGCCTTTTTAAGGCGTTCAGCCAGCAGTTCACTGAGTAACTGG
This sequence comes from Vibrio sp. TRT 1302, assembly GCF_050113875.1. Classification (NCBI taxonomy): domain Bacteria; kingdom Pseudomonadati; phylum Pseudomonadota; class Gammaproteobacteria; order Vibrionales; family Vibrionaceae; genus Vibrio; species Vibrio sp. TRT 1302. Next base: position 3,459 of record NZ_JBNJOF010000020.1, read on the forward strand.
CTTTGATCAAAAAACTCATCAATAGTTAGCCCAGTGAGCTCTTGAGGCACGAGGCTTTCGACTTTTACTGATTCTGGCTCAATGACAAGCCCTGATTCACGCGCAAGAATAACCAGTTTGCGCATGACGTCAGAGCCATCGAGATCGTGGCGAGGATCGGGCTCAGTTAACCCTTGCTGCCATGCCAGATCGACGAGCTCTGCAAAGGGTACGCTGCCATCGTACTGTTGGAAAAGCCAAGAGAGCGTGCCTGAGAAAATGCCAGACAGCGCTATGATGTCGTCACCGCTTTCACGTAAGTCTCGAACGGTGTGATTGATCGGTAATCCTGCGCCAACGGTAGCATTGTAAAGCCAGTGACGGTTGATCTTGGCAAAGGCATCTTGTACTTGATGGTAGTATTCGCTGGAAGCGGACCCTGCTACCTTATTTGCAGAGATCAAATGCATCCCTTGCTCTGCGATCTCTAAGTATCTTTCTGCCAGCGTCTTACTTGCGGTGACATCTAAGATGACAAGGTCATCATAGCCTTGAATTGAACCGAGCACCTTAATCCAATCACTGCCCTCGTGACTGATCGCTTCTTCATCAAAGTGAGTTGCGACTTGGGCTGCATCAATGCCATTTGGGTTAAACCAATAAGTCTGGCTATCGATAACAGCAACTAACTCAAAGTTCATTCCATGGCGTTTTTCTAGCTCAGTTTTCTGTTCGGAGAATAGTGCTAGCCAGCTGGAGCCGATATTGCCTTTGCCACACAGTGCAATAGCGACTCTTTTTTGCGCTTGGAAAAGCTGACTGTGAATCGATTTGACCAGTAGTTTAGTGTTTGCTTTACGTAGTACAGCAACAAGGCTAAGGCCTGATAAGGATTCAGAGATAAACTCAACTGGCGAGTTCTTTAGCTGTTGGTAGAAACCATAACAATGATTGGCATTCTTTGTCACACCGGCACCAACGGCGGCGACCATCGAATAACCTTCTTTCAGTTTGATTTCCGCTTCAAACGCTGCGTCTTGTAAATGCTCTAAAGCACCGCCAACAATTTCACTTGTATACGCTAAGCGAATAGTGTGTTGGTCTGGTTGAACCTCGTAGGTAAGAGGTTCAAGTTGGGCACGTTTGAGGCTAGCAAGTACTTCTTTTTCAATACGTTGGAAATCATGTCGAGAAGAGAAGTAAAGTTCGATCAATAGCACTTCATCGAGAGATGAAATGATTTTAGCCCCTCTTCCTGATGCCAGTACACGTTCAATACGAGTTGAACCTGACTCTGGCTGATAGCTACAGCGAAGGTGCAAATCCATTGCGCTTTGAGCGACAGGTTGTAAGGTTCTGCTGTGGAGAACTGGCGCTGCTAGTCGTGCCAACTCGCTTGCTTCGTCTAAGCGTAATAGTGGTAAGAGACAGGCGTCGGAGACCAATCTTGGATCTGCGCTATAAACGCCCGCAACATCGCTCCAGATTGTTACACGGCTTGCTTCGGCGAGAGCACCAATCACGGTGGCAGAGTAGTCAGAGCCATTTCGTCCTAAGAGAACAGTGTGTCCTTGCTTATCTTGTGCCATGAAGCCTGTAATCACGATACGGTGATGGGCATGTTGCGCAAGCACTTCTTTAATTAATGGATAAGAAGCGCCAAAATCAACTTCAGGCTGAGTTCCTGCTTCTGCACGAAGGAAGGCGCGGGCATCTTGCGCGACTGCAGGTAAATTAGTTTGGCAGAGCAAGGCGGCAAGCAGGCGAGACGACCAGACCTCTCCATGACCAAGCACCGCCGCTTTCTGTGCTTCGTTGAGAGGGAAAGTTAATTCCCCCAAGGTACTGAACTCATCCTGCAGAGTCGCGAGTAGTTGCTGTTTAGTTTCGCCTTCAATCAACTCTTCAACGAGTTCAGTTTGAAACACTCGTAAGGATTGGAGTTCTTCATGAGCAATGCGCCCATCAGTTGCGAGCCCTTCAAGAAACGCGATAAGTCGGTTAGTTGTTTTACCAGCCGCAGAGACAACGATGAGATCATCCGGTCTTGAGTACTCTTTTAAGATCCCCACCACGCGGCGATAACATTCAGGATCCGCTAAGCTACTTCCGCCAAATTTATGTAGCTGACGTTCATGAGACATTATTGAGCCTCCGCTGTTTTAGCAAATGCTTGCTCTAAATCTGCAATTAAGTCGTCTGCATCTTCAAGCCCGACAGAGATTCGTAGCAGTTGTTGTGACACCCCAGCTTCCGCTAGCGCCTCTTCTCCCATTGCTCTATGGGTCATAGATGCAGGATGGCAAATTAGGCTTTCTACGCCACCTAGAGATTCAGCCAATGAAAATAGCTCTAGCTCGCCAACAAAGTATTTAAGCTGTTCGAAAGTACCTGCAAACTCGAAACTGAGCATCGAACCGAATCCGGTTTGTTGCTTCTTAGCAATGTCATGACCTGGATGATCAGGCAGGCTAGGGTGATAAATTTTACCTACAAGTTGTTGAGTCTGAAGGTGGCTGAGAATTTTGCTAGAACTCTCTTCATGAACTTTCATTCGAGCACCGAGTGTTCGTATGCCACGTAGTGTCATGTAACTGTCGAAAGGAGTGCCGGTGGCGCCGATACAGTTACCCCACCACGCTAACTCTTCCGCATGTTGTTCACTTTTGGTAATCACCACGCCACCAATAACGTCTGAGTGACCATTGATGTATTTAGTCGTTGAGTGAATGACAAAATCCGCACCAAGCTCAAGAGGTTTCTGGAATACAGGGGTCAAAAAGGTGTTGTCGACCGCAACCAATGCGCCGACCTTTTTGGCTTTTTGGCAAACACTAGCGATGTCAACGACTCGAACCAATGGATTTGACGGTGTTTCTAAGAGGATCAGTTTAGGCTTTTGCGCCAATGCCTCTTCGAGGGCTTGCTCGTTTGATTGGTCAACAAACAGGACTTTGAAATCCCCTTTGTTGGCACGAGTGTTAAATAGGCGGTAGGTGCCCCCGTAGCAATCGTGAGGTGCGACAATGATATCGCCAGGGCTCAAGAAGGCTGACACCCATAAATTGAGGGCGGATGTCCCACAGTTAGTGACCACAGCCCCTTTTCCTGACTCAAGTTCATATAGGGCGGTTTCTAATAGGCCTCGGTTTGGGTTTCCAGAGCGAGTGTAATCGTACTTAGGCACTTCTCCGAAAGCTGGGAACCCATAGTTGGTCGAAAGGTAAATGGGTGGAACAACTGCGTGATGTTGAGTGTCAGACTCGATACCAGTACGTACCGCGATTGTGGCTGGTTTGCGGGTGCTCATAAATGTTTCCTTTCGACCTTAAATGACTTTTTCAATGGAATAGGCTATAAGCTCTTAAGAGCCATATCGTGGCCATCCCAATCCTTTATTCAATTTACTTTACTTGCCATTTTATAGGACGTCAATACTTCTAGACGTCTATATGTCTTTGCTTGTGGCTATAAATACCGCTAAAATTGGGGTTTCTATTTTCAAACATAAAAATTGATAAAAGGTGCGCAATGGCAGATTGGAATGGCGAATACATTAGCCCATATGCTGAGCATGGAAAGAAAAGCGAACAAGTAAAGAAGATTACTGTTTCTATTCCATTGAAAGTATTAAAGGTTTTAACAGATGAGCGTACACGCCGTCAGATTAATAACCTACGCCACGCAACAAATAGTGAGCTATTGTGTGAAGCATTTTTGCATGCTTATACAGGGCAACCGTTGCCTACAGATGAAGATTTACGTAAAGACCGCCCTGACGATATTCCTGCTGAAGTGAAGAAACTGATGACGGAAATGGGTATTGAGTTCGAAGCGTTTGATGACGAATAACAAAAAATATTAGCACCTTAATTTTTCGCTGAAAGCCGATAACATCATCAAAAATAAAAAAACCGCTGAATATGACAGCGGTTTTTTTGTGTTTATCACATCAGCAACAATGGATTATTGTTCCATGTAGTTTGCTGGCATTTCAATGCGAGCGACACCTGAGTCTACCGCAGCTTGAGCTACCGCTTTTGCAACGCGCGGTAGTAGGCGAGGATCCATTGGTTTAGGAATGATGTAACCTGGGCCAAAAGACAGAGCGTCAACACCTGCTGCAGTGAGTACTTCAGCCGGCACTTCTTCTTTAGCTAGCTGACGAATTGCGTCGACTGCTGCTAACTTCATCTCATCGTTGATTTCACTTGCACGCACGTCTAGTGCACCGCGGAAAATGAATGGGAAGCACAGTACGTTGTTGACCTGGTTAGGGTAGTCGCTGCGACCTGTACCCATAATTAGATCCTGACGTACTTGGTGAGCTAGTTCAGGTTTGATTTCTGGATCTGGGTTAGAACATGCAAATACCACTGGCTTGTTCGCCATTAAAGCAAGCGCTTCAGGAGAAAGTAGGTTTGGACCTGATACACCTAGGAACAGATCAGCACCTTCAATCACGTCTTCTAGAGTGCGCTTGTCAGTATTGTTAGCAAACAGTTGTTTGTATTCGTTCAAATCATCACGGCGAGTGTGGATGACGCCCTTACGGTCAAGCATGTAGATCTTCTCACGCATAGCGCCACATTTAATCAGTAGTTCCATACATGCGACAGCCGCAGCGCCTGCACCTAGACAGACAATCGTTGCGTCTTCCAGTTTCTTGCCTTGTAGCTCGATAGCGTTAAGCATGCCAGCCGCAGTAACAATCGCAGTACCGTGCTGGTCATCGTGGAAAACAGGAACATCACAGCGTTCAATCAGCTGCTTTTCAATCTCAAAACAGTCAGGTGCTTTAATGTCTTCTAGGTTGATGCCGCCAAACGTATCCGCAATGTTCGCAACCGTATCGACGAACTCTTCGATAGTGCGGTGTTTGACTTCAATATCAATAGAATCTAGTCCTGCAAAGCGTTTGAATAGAAGGGCTTTGCCTTCCATTACTGGCTTAGAGGCAAGAGGACCTAAATTACCAAGACCAAGAATCGCGGTGCCGTTAGAGATAACAGCGACCATGTTGCCTTTAGAAGTGTATTTGTAAACGTTGTCTGCATTTTGTGCGATTTCACGTACTGGCTCTGCTACGCCTGGGCTGTATGCCAAAGCAAGGTCTTTAGCAGTTTCTGCTGGCTTTGTAAGTGCAATCTCAATTTTCCCTGGAGTAGGGACTGCGTGGTAATCCAATGCTTGTTGACGAAATTGTTCTTCAGGGGATAGTTCTTGGCGATTGTCGTCTGACATAGGTGTAGGTACTCGTTAATAATTATATGGAAAGGGGGAATCCATTCTAGAGTAACTAAGTCAAGCTGCCTAGGTGAGAATGCGAGCTAAAGCAAGAAAAAGTAGTAAATGACTGGAGATAAGACCAGATGAATAGAGATATAGCTAGCGAATATCGCCAATTGTAATAGATTTGTCTGAAAAATGAGTAGCGAGCAAATAGCAGAGAACAAAAAAGGACGCCTGAGCGTCCTTTTTCTAATTCGGTAACAAGGAAGTTATTACTTCTTGCTTGATAGAGCACCGAAACGCTTGTTGAAGCGATCAACACGGCCGCCTGTATCAACGATACGTTGCTTACCAGTGTAGAATGGGTGACATTTGTCACATACGTCTAGGTGGATAGAATCTTTGTCTAGAGTTGAGTTGAACTCAAAAGAGTTACCACAAGAACAAGTCGCTTTGATTGCTTTGTATTCTGGGTGGATACCAGCTTTCATGGGAGAACCTCTGTATATAGGCCGTGTCGCCATCCGAATCTAAGCCGGACACCACACGTAGTTAATAAAAAATAATCTAGGATACCGCTGCATATCAGCAAGCCATATCTCTAAGGCGCGATATAGTAATGAATACATCGGTTAGGATCAAGCCGTTTCAACATAAAGTTGCTACTTTTTTAGCCTGATTAGGTTGAATGGTGCTGGTGTTGTTCTCTTTCAACCAATGACCTTTTCCCTTAGACTAATTAACCTCTTCTCTTACTGAGCTTTAAAGCCTATATGCGACCAACTATTGCCCGTGTAGCTCTGCCTGTTCCACTGGATAAACAGTTTGATTATCAGATTCCCAGCCATATGTTTCCAATCATAGGTGGGCGTGTATCTGTGCCATTCGGCCGTCAGACATTAGTGGGCATAGTAACGGCATTGGTTAATGAATCGGAGTTTGGTCTCGATAAGTTGAAACCGATTAAGCAAGTGCTTGATAGCCAGCCTGTTTGGTCGCAAAGCCTCTACTCTTTGCTGGTTTGGTGCAGTCAGTTTTATCAGTATCCACTTGGCGACACCCTGTTCAATGCGATGCCGAGTGCCTTGCGTAAAGGAAAAGAGGCAGACTTTGCCACGTTAGTAGAGTGGCAGCTCACGGCAAAAGGTCGCGATCAGCTAATGCAGGGGTTTGGTCGTGCAGTAAAACAAGCAAAAGTAATGCGTATGCTTGAACATGGTTCGGTGGCACATCAAAGGTTTTTGGATGAAGAAGTCTCTTCGGCTGTTTTAAAATCCTTAGCGGAAAAAGGCTGGATAGAGTCCATTGAGAACAAACCTGTGATTCGAGATTGGCGTCAAGATGTTGAGGCCAAGGTCGATAAACCCAAACTGAATTCAGAGCAAGCTATTGCAATCGCGACAGTGAATAGCGGTGAAGGCTTTGGTTGTTATCTACTTGAAGGGGTAACGGGATCGGGTAAAACCGAAGTTTATCTTAATTTGATCAAGCCAGTGCTAGAGCAAGGTAAACAAGCGCTCGTGTTGGTACCTGAAATAGGCCTGACGCCACAAACCATCAACCGCTTCAAGAAGCGATTTAATGTACCTGTAGAAGTCATTCACTCAGGTCTCAATGATACTGAACGCCTTAATGCGTGGTTGAGTGCCCGTGATAATGCATCGGGTATTGTAATTGGCACCCGCTCAGCGTTATTAACCCCTTTCGCTAACTTGGGCATTATTATTGTTGATGAGGAGCATGATGCCTCATACAAACAGCAGGATAGCTTGCGTTATCACGCTCGTGATGTGGCAGTGATGAGAGCCAATAAGGAGCAAATCCCTATCGTATTGGGGTCGGCAACACCTGCATTAGAGACACTACACAATGCATTGGCGGGTAAATACCATCACTTGATCCTCTCTTCTCGTGCTGGAAACGCGACGCCGACAACGAACAAAGTCCTCGATGTTAAGGGGCTCTATTTAGAAAGTGGATTGTCTGCTCCGCTGATTGCTGAGATGCGCAAACATCTCAAGCAAGGTAATCAAGTGATGCTGTTTCTCAATCGGCGTGGTTTTTCTCCGGCACTGATGTGCCACGAATGTGGTTGGATTGCAGAGTGTAAACGTTGTGATGCGTATTACACATATCACCAATTTAGCAACGAAATTCGCTGTCACCATTGTGGCTCACAGCAACCGATTATCCACCAGTGCCAAGGATGTGGTTCAACGCACTTAGTTACCGTTGGGGTGGGGACAGAGCAGCTAGAAAAACAATTGGCAGAACTTTTTCCTGAATACAAAACCATTCGTATCGACCGAGACAGTACACGTCGAAAAGGTAGTCTAGAAAGTGCGTTAGGTGCCATTCGCAAGGGAGAATACCAAATTCTGATTGGTACACAGATGCTCGCAAAAGGTCATCACTTTCCTGATGTGACGCTGGTGGGGCTTTTGGACGTAGATGGCTCTCTTTACTCCAGTGACTTCCGTGCCTCTGAACGTTTAGCGCAACTCTTTATACAGGTTGCCGGTCGAGCAGGGCGAGCGAGCAAACCCGGCGAGGTCGTACTGCAAACACATCATCCTGAACACAGTTTGCTGCAAGCGTTACTGACGAAAAGTTACCGCCACTTTGCGGAAACAGCGCTACAAGAACGAAAACTGGCTCAGTTACCGCCTTATTCGTTTTTAACTCTATTTCGAGCCGAAGCCAATCAATCTGAAACAGTTGAAGAATTTCTGCGTCAGGTTCGCCATACCTTAGAGGCACATCCGCTGTTTGATGATCTGTGCCAAGTGCTTGGCCCTACACCCGCTCCGCTAGCCAAAAGAGCAGGAAAGTATCGTTGGCAACTACTACTGCAAACGCAAAGTCGTCCTGTTATGCAGAAATTATTGGCCAGTGCTAAGCCGGCCATCGCACTATTGCCATTGGCCAAAAAAGTGCGTTGGAGCCTCGATATTGAACCTCAAGATTTAAGTTAGCCTGCCAGAAAGCTTTGCTCTAAATGGGCATGTTTTTGCTTAAATAGATCATTGATGAGTTATTGAGAAAAATAATATTCACACCTTTTTCATTTATTTGTGATCGAAATCTCCTCTCAGGCGCCAATTTTGTTAAATCTCCCGTAACTTTGTGTTTTGAAATGAATAAACTAGGTCGTGTGCAATGTGTTGCTCTCAAACTGTTATTTGTGAGTTAATCGTTTGCTCGAGGCATATTAATGAGAAGATAGGTATTTAGCCTACAAATCGACATCATTTTAGCCGTTGAGGCTATGAGATAAATTCCAACTAGAAGCTAAGGTGGCAACCGAGCTACCGTTGAAGGAAACGAAGAGGGTAAATTTTATATGGCGACAATGAAGGATGTTGCCCAGCTTGCGGGAGTATCAACAGCGACTGTTTCAAGGGCGTTGATGAATCCGGAAAAAGTATCATCAGCGACGAGAAAACGAGTTGAAGATGCGGTATTGGAAGCTGGTTATTCACCAAACTCGTTGGCGCGCAATTTGCGCCGCAATGAATCAAAAACAATTATCGCGATCATTCCGGATATCTGTGATCCTTACTACACCGAAATTATTCGAGGTATTGAGGATGCAGCTATGGAGCACGGTTATATCGTGCTACTTGGCGATAGTGGTCAGCAGAAAAAACGAGAAAGCTCATTTGTGAACCTTGTGTTTACTAAACAAGCTGATGGTATGTTGTTACTTGGTACCGATCTCCCCTTCGATGTCAGTAAACCTGAACAGAAGAATTTGCCGCCTATGGTGATGGCGTGTGAGTTTGCGCCAGAATTAGAACTCCCAACAGTACATATCGATAACCTGACTTCTGCTTTTGAGGCGGTAAACTATCTCACGCAGATGGGGCATAAGCGCGTCGCTCAGATCTCGGGACCGCAATCGGCGGTGTTGTGTCAATTCCGCCATCAGGGCTATCAACAAGCTCTACGTCGTGCGGGCATTACGATGAATCCTAATTACTGTACTTATGGGAATTTTTCGTTTGAGGATGGTGCCAAGGCGGTGCGTCAGCTGTTGGCGTTGTCTGAACCTCCAACAGCGGTCTTTTGTCATAATGATGCAATGGCTATCGGCGCGATTCAGGAAGCGAAAAAGCTCGGTATCCGAGTGCCACAAGATTTATCCGTGGTTGGTTTCGATGATATCCACTTTGCACAGTACTGCGATCCACCGCTAACTACCATTTCACAGCCTCGCTATGAAATCGGTCGTCAGGCGATGCTAATGATGCTTGAGTTATTGCGTGGCCATGACGTTAGAGCAGGATCGAGACTATTGGAAACGAAACTGGTTGTCCGTGAAAGTGCGGCTCCTCCGCGAGTGCTTTAAAACATACCTCTCAGCGGCACATTTTGATGTGCCGCTTCCATTTATACTCTGTCATCAAGTGGCGATCTGCATTAACATATCGGCAGTAGTAAACAAAATTATTGATGTTAAGTAGTGGCGAATCGAGATTACGTTAAAAGAGGTCGTGGCGGAAACAGCCGCAAGCCGACCAAAAAAACATCTGCACCACGTCGTAAACCATGGCGCAGTGGCCTGTTAGCTATTTTGCTGGTGGGCGTGTTTGGTTATGGTCTGTATACCCTCAGTAATGATCCTGAGCCACCACCGCCAGTTGTTGAACCGGTTAAACCAAAACCGAAGCCAGCAACGCAAGCCAAACTGCCACCACCTCCAGAAGAGAAGTGGGATTATGTCGATTCGTTGCTAAGCCGAGAAGTCGAAGTCAAAGCTAAAGAGCAGGTGGTATCTGAGATTCCATATATCATGCAGTGCGGCGCTTATAAGACCGCTCAGCAAGCTGAAGCACGTAAGTTGGATATCGCTTTTCAGGGCATCAATAGTAAGATCCGCAAAAAAGAAGACAGCAGTTGGTATCGTGTAGTGCTTGGACCTTATAAGTTCAAGCGAGATGCGGAACGAGACAAGCATAAGCTGCAACGCGCTAAAATCGAACCCTGTGCGATCTGGAAAGAAGCGCAGTAGAAGTTTTAAAAACGAACCCTATGGGTTCGTTTTTTTCGTTAAGAGAGCGGGCTGCGCGATGCTAGAACGCTTCGCTCTGAGAATGGAGACCAGACTTCGTCTTTTTAGAGGCGAGGAGGGTGGTCAGTTAATAGCACTCTTGAGATTGCAGTGGTTGGTAGGGCTTATTCTCACCTCTCGACTGCCCCTTGAATTTCCAATCCCTAAACCTCATATAATCTCTAACATTGAGATTAAAATAACTATGAGGCCCTGCTCGTGACTACCATTGTATCTGTACGTCGTAATAACAAAGTCGTCATCGCTGGTGATGGCCAAGTATCACTAGGTAATACCGTGATGAAAGGCAATGCACGGAAAGTGCGTCGTCTGTACAACAACAAAGTGCTAGCTGGCTTTGCGGGCGGTACCGCAGATGCCTTTACGCTGTTTGAAAAGTTTGAAAGTAAACTGCAAATGCATCAGGGTCATCTAACTAAAGCTGCGGTAGAGTTAGCGAAAGATTGGCGCAGTGACCGTGCCCTACGCAAACTTGAAGCTCTATTGGCTGTTGCTGATGAAACGGCTTCTTTGATCATTACTGGTAACGGTGATGTTGTTCAGCCAGAGAACGATCTGATCGCAATTGGTTCGGGCGGTAACTTTGCTCAGGCTGCGGCGACGGCTCTGCTAGAAAATACAGAATTAGATGCTCGTGAAATCGCAGAAAAGTCACTCAAGATTGCAGGTGATATCTGTGTGTTTACGAACCATTACCACACTATTGAAGAACTAGAAATTCCAGCTCAACAAGCAGCTGAATAACCAAAGATAGTGGCTAACTAATTTAAGGAAAAGATTATGTCTGAAATGACACCTCGCGAAATCGTCCATGAACTTAACCGCCATATCATTGGTCAGGACAAAGCTAAGCGATCTGTAGCGATTGCATTACGTAACCGCTGGCGTCGCATGCAGCTTGATGAAAGCCTGCGTGTAGAAGTGACGCCGAAGAACATTCTGATGATTGGCCCAACGGGTGTGGGTAAAACTGAAATTGCTCGCCGTCTTGCGAAGTTGGCGAACGCACCTTTCATTAAAGTTGAAGCGACGAAATTTACCGAAGTAGGTTATGTCGGTAAAGAAGTCGAAACCATCATCCGTGACCTAACGGACGTGGCGATTAAGATGACTCATCAACAGGCAATGGAAAAAGTGAAATTCCGTGCCGAGGAGCAGGCTGAAGAGCGTATTCTTGATGCACTGCTACCGCCAGCGCGTGATGCTTGGGGGCAAAATGAGCAGCGTGACGAAACTTCGTCTAACACGCGTCAGGTTTTCCGTAAAAAACTACGTGAAGGGCAGCTAGACGATAAAGAGATCGAAATCGATGTCGCAGCACCACAAATGGGTGTTGAAATTATGGCACCTCCTGGCATGGAAGAGATGACGAATCAGCTGCAAGGCATGTTCCAGAATCTAGCGGGTGATACGAAGAAAAAACGTAAGCTAAAAATCAAAGATGCTATGAAAGCTTTAACTGAGGAAGAAGCGGCCAAGCTTGTTAATCAAGAAGAGCTAAAAGAGCAGGCGATTTTCAACGTAGAAAACAACGGTATCGTATTTATCGATGAAATCGACAAGATCTGTAAACGTGGTGAGAGCTCGGGGCCAGATGTTTCTCGTGAAGGTGTTCAACGCGATCTCCTACCACTGATTGAAGGCAGTACGGTGTCAACTAAGCACGGTATGGTTAAGACAGACCACATTCTGTTTGTTGCTTCAGGTGCATTCCAAGTGGCAAGACCTTCAGATTTAATCCCTGAACTTCAAGGTCGTCTGCCTATTCGAGTGGAACTTGAAGCGCTGTCTAGCGATGACTTTAAACGTATCCTAACTGAGCCTAAAGCGTCTCTGACGGAGCAATACGTTGCGCTGATGAAGACAGAAGATGTCGACATTGAGTTTACGGAAGAAGGGATCATTCAAATTGCACAAGCAGCATGGACAGTGAATGAAAGAACTGAAAACATCGGTGCGCGCCGTCTGCATACTGTGATGGAGCGATTAATGGATGATATCTCATTCGAAGCGACCGATAAAGCGGGCTCTAAGCTAACAATTGATGCTGAATATGTGAAAGCGAAACTGGGTGAAACAATCGAAGATGAAGATCTAAGCCGCTTTATTCTTTAATCAAGCCACATAAAAAAGCCCGCTAACTTAGCGGGCTTTTACTTTGAGTGCTGATTAAAGCATAAAGATAAAAATGACAGCTAGAGCAGAAATAAGACCTGCAAACGCGTAGCACGCAACTTTACCAACAATACCTGTATGGAATTTAAGATCGTGCATGCCGTGGTGAACACGGTGCATCGCATGCCACATTGGTAGTGCCAGTGTCGCGATGATAAATAGCGCGCCAATGATGCTGGTTGCAAAGTCTACAACACGGTCATAGCTTAGTGCGTCAGCACTGATCACACCGAGCGGTACCAGTACACCTAGCACCAAAATTGTGATTGGTGTGATCATTGCGAACCAAGTACCGCCTGCACCAAACAGACCCCACCAGATTGGCTCATCAGAACGTTTAGGTGCTCTATCTACAGAGAAATTCGGTTTCATCGTTAAAGCTCCTTAAACTACGATCAAGACAATAAGTGAGATGAAAGCTACCGCTGCCCACTGAGTCAGTACAATGATCTTCTTGTCGACAGGTTTGCCTTTCAAGCGAATCGGCATCACTTGCGGCATCATACTGAAGAAGGTTTGAGCATGCAGTAGGCTGCCCGCTAGCGCCACGATGTTAATCGCGACCACGACTGGATTCGCCATAAAATCAAGCCAAGTTTGCCAAGCGTCAGGGCCTTTTACCAATGAACCTAAACCGACAGTTAGGAATAGAGTAAACAGGATTAGCGGTAATACTGTTGCTTCACGAAGCATGTAGAAGCGGTAAAAAGGATGATCTTTCCACCAAGTGCGTTTTACTTCACGAACGTAAGGTTTACGGTTACTCATCCTTATGCCTCCTCTGCTGTTTTCGCTGGTGTGCCATCCGGCTTCAACATCGCAATAACGAAATCCATCGAAGATTCGACTTTGCCTTGGTTCACTGCCGCGGCAGGGTCAACGCTCTTAGGACAAACCTCAGAACAATAACCAACAAAGGTACAGCCCCAAGCGCCGTTTTCACCATTGATGAGTGCCATACGTTCAGCTTTACCGTTGTCACGGCTATCGAGGTTGTAGCGGTGAGCAAGCGTTAGTGCTGCTGGACCAATGAACTCTGGATTCAGACCAAATTGAGGACACGCGGCATAACATAGACCACAGTTGATACAACCAGCGAACTGCTTGTACTTCGCCATCTGTTCAGGAGTTTGGATGTTAGTCCCATCTTCTGGCTTGCGGTCGTTACCGATAATGTATGGTTTGATCGCTTCAAGGCGCTCAATGAACGGCGTCATATCAACGATAAGATCTTTCTCAATCGGGAAGTTCGCTAGTGGCTCAATCTTCACACCGTTCGGGTAATCACGTAAGAAGCTCTTACACGCTAGCTTAGGTACACCGTTTACCATGATGCCGCATGAACCACAGATAGCCATACGACAAGACCAGCGGTATGACAGATCTTTGTCTAGGTTATCTTTGATGTAGCCTAGCGCATCAAGCGTAGACATGGTTTCATCAAACGGTACTTCAAAGGTTTGAAAGTGCGGCTCTGCGTCATGCTCAGGGTCATAGCGCAGAATCTCGACTTTTTGGATGCGATTGCCTGACATTATGCTTGCTCCTCTGCATTCTTCTCTGCTGCTTTAGCAGCTTCTTCAGCCGCTGCTTTCTCTGCTGCTTCACCGTATAGACGAGCTTTTGGCTGTGACTTAGTGATTGTCACTGTGCTGTAGTCGATCTCAGGTGCTGCATCTTCTTTGTAGAAGGCCAGAGAGTGCTTGAGGAAGTTCACATCGTCACGCTCCGTACAACCGTCATCTAGACGCTGGTGAGCACCACGAGACTCTTTACGTAAGATTGCTGAGTGAACCATAGCTTCTGCTACTTCTAGGCCATAACCCACTTCGATAGCGTATAGAAGGTCAGTGTTAAACACTTTGCCCTTATCTTTGATGCTGATGCGCTTGTAACGCTCTTTTAGTTCAGTGATTTTTTCGATCGTCGCTTGCATCAGATCTTCTTGGCGGTAGATACCACAGCCCGCTTCCATGGTGTGACCCATCTCAGTACGGATTGTTGCCCAGTTCTCATCACCTTCTTGGTTCATCAGAGCGGCAATACGTTCTTCAACCGCTTTAACTTGAGCTGCGATGGACTCTTCGTTCCAGCCTTTGAATTCAGCCGCACGTTTCACGGCTTGCTCACCCGCAACACGACCGAATACCACAAACTCAGCCAGTGAGTTTGAGCCTAAACGGTTCGCACCATGCAGACCTACAGACGCACATTCACCAACTGCAAACAGACCTTTAATGCGTGTTTCACATTCGCCGTTCGTCTCAATACCACCCATGGTGTAGTGCACGGTTGGACGAATTGGGATTGGTTCTTTTGCTGGGTCTACGTTTACGTAAGCTTTAGCCAGTTCACAGATGAACGGTAGACGTTCTTGAAGGTACTCTTCACCCAAGTGGCGAAGGTCTAGGTGCACCACGTCACCCAGAGGGTGCTTGATGGTGTTGCCTTTTTGTTGTTCATGCCAGAAAGCTTGAGAAACTTTGTCACGTGGACCCAGTTCCATGTATTTGTTCTTCGGTTGACCAACTGGAGTCTCAGGTCCCATACCGTAATCTTGTAGGTAACGGTAGCCGTTCTTGTTAACGATAATACCGCCTTCACCACGACAGCCTTCCGTCATTAGGATCCCTGTACCCGGTAGACCGGTTGGGTGGTATTGAACGAACTCCATATCACGTAGAGGTACGCCGTGGCGGTAAGCCATTGCCATACCATCACCCGTAACGATACCGCCGTTCGTATTACAGTGGTAAACGCGGCCAGCACCACCAGTTGCTAGAACAACCGATTTGGCTTTGATCGTAACCAATTCACCTTCTGACATGTGAATCGCGATAAGACCTTGAACCTCGCCTTCATCGACAAGAAGGTCTACCACAAAATATTCATCAAAACGTTTGATGTTTTGGTACTTCATCGAGGTTTGGAACAAAGTGTGAAGCATATGGAAGCCGGTCTTATCCGCAGCGAACCATGTACGTTCAACCTTCATACCGCCAAAGCGACGAACGTTAACTTCACCGTTCTCTTTACGGCTCCATGGGCAGCCCCACTGTTCCATTTGAATCATTTCGCGAGTTGCGTTCTTCACGAAGTACTCAACAACATCCTGTTCACAAAGCCAGTCACCACCACCAACGGTATCGTTGAAATGGTTGTCTAGGCTATCTTCATCCTTGATAACTGCGGCTGAGCCACCTTCTGCAGCGACCGTATGGGAACGCATTGGATAAACTTTAGAAATCAGTGCAACTTCTAAGTCAGGGTTTGCTTCAGCTGCTGCAATAGCAGTGCGAAGACCAGCGCCGCCTGCGCCGATCACTGCGATATCTGTGGTGATAATTTGCACAGTTATCCTCCAGTGTGAAAATGCGGAATAGTCCGCTTGTTATAATTAATTGGGGAATGCCCCAAAAGTGGTAGGGCTAGTGTAGAAGAGCTACATGGCAGAAAAATTGATGTATTTGGGTTTTTGCTCCGGTAATGCATATAAGAGCATAAAATTTATAGGTTATGTGATTGCAATCACGGCAAAGAAGGTTTGCTCTTCTTAGATTGCACCGCGTTTTGTTAAGTGACTGTTGCGTAACATTTGTTTGATTGATAACAGGCTGGTGGCGGATGTTTTCTGTGCTGTAATACGATAAATGCTTGCTTCAAAAATAGACAGAGTGGTGTGTTGTGCAGAATATATATGCTCACGTTTATTGCTAGGAAAAGTTGGATAAACTTGATACTTTCTCGCCAGATTAACCCAAAGAGAGTTTTCCAATGAACCACGACTGGCAGCCAACTGCTTCAATTGAACAGCTTCGTCAACGTGCTGACCTAGTGAGTCAGATTCGTCAATTCTTTAGTGTTCGAGATGTATTGGAAGTCGATACACCCGCGATGAGTCATGCCACCGTCACCGATATTCATCTGCATACTTTTCAAACAGAGTTTGTCGGCCCTGGCTATGCCGATGGTAGCAAACTCTATTTTATGACCAGCCCAGAATTTCACATGAAGCGCCTGTTGGCCGCGGGCAGTGGCTGTATCTATCAGATTAATAAAGCGTTTCGCAATGAAGAAAACGGTCGTTACCATAATCCGGAGTTTACTATGCTGGAGTGGTATCGCGTTGGTTTTGACCACCATAAATTGATGGATGAGATGGACGATCTGCTACAACTTGTTCTCAAGTGTGGACAAGCTGAGCGTCTGACCTACCAGCAAGCCTTCATCAACGTACTTGGAGTATGCCCTTTAGAAAGTACAATGGGTGAGTTGAAGGAGGTTGCAGCCAAGTTGGGTTTAAGGGATATCGCAGAACCAGAACAAGATAGAGATACGCTTCTCCAACTGCTGTTCAGTGTGGGTGTGGAAGCTAAGATTGGCCAAAATGTCCCTGCTTTTGTTTACGACTTTCCTGCGTCACAAGCGGCATTGGCAAAAATCAATGCGAAAGATCCAAGAGTGGCGGATCGTTTCGAGGTTTACTTTAAAGGCATCGAACTGGCGAATGGCTTCCATGAACTCGATAATCCGAGTGAACAACTAAAACGCTTCGAATCAGACAATGCTAAGCGAATAGAGATGGGGCTCAGTCCACAGCCGATCGACTACCATCTTATTGCCGCTCTGAAATCGGGGCTGCCAGAATGTGCTGGAGTCGCCTTAGGCATTGATCGCTTAATTATGCTTGCGATCGGCTGTGATCATATTGATCAGGTGACGGCATTTCCGTTTCCAATTGCGTAGCGAAAAGTGCAACAGATTCTTATTCTGAGTGTAATTGGCTCGCTTAGGCATCTTAACCTCGCTATACTTCCAATCTGAATTTTTAGCCTAGGGCAGTCACACATTGTTGGAAATGTGGGCGGTTCTATCATCAAAGAGCACAGGACATGCAAGAGTACATCGCATTTTTTCAAGAGAACATGATTCTATCTTTGGTATGGGTGGGTCTATTAGTCGCCCTTATCATGAACATTGTTAAATCATCTACTGCCGCTTACAAAGAGATTACAGCTGCACAAACGACACAACTTATGAACCGTGAAAATGGTGTAGTTGTTGATATTCGTAGTAAAGATGAGTACCGCAAAGGGCATATTACAGATGCAGTTCACATTTTGCCGTCTGATATCAAGGCTGGTAACTTGGGTAGCCTTGAAAACCACAAATCAGCCCCAATCATTGTAGTATGCAAGACAGGTCAAACGGCTCAAGAGAGTGCTAATCTTCTTGCCAAAGCAGGCTTTGAAAACGTCAACCTGCTTAAAAATGGTTTGATTGCTTGGAGTGAAGCAAACATGCCTTTGGTTAAAGGTAAAAAGTAAATTAACTCGCTAATACCTTAAACGCTGATTGAAAAATCAGCGTTTGTCTTAGAGAGATGTGAAGAGTTCCACGAAAATCATTGGAAACCTAGTCATTCCCAACTCTCTCGGTTAACCTCCAAGCAGATATTTTATTGCAGGATTAAAGGATTTTTAAAATGGCTGAAGCAGCACCACAACAAGAAGCGCAAAACTTCGCAATCCAACGCATCTTCCTTAAAGATGTTTCTTTTGAAGCTCCAAACTCACCTAGCATGTTCCAAAAAGACTGGAACCCAGATGTTAAACTGGATCTAGATACTCAAAGCCGTGAACTTGGTGAAGGTGTTTATGAAGTGGTTCTTCGTCTAACAGTGACTGTGAAGAACGCAGAAGAAACAGCGTTCCTATGTGAAGTTCAGCAAGGTGGTATTTTCACTGCTGAGAAAATGGAAGCAGGCCAGCTAGCACATTGTTTAGGTGCATTCTGCCCGAACATCCTATTCCCATACGCGCGTGAGACTATCTCAAGCCTAGTCGTTAAAGGTACGTTCCCTCAACTAAACTTAGCACCAGTTAACTTTGACGCTCTGTTTATGAACTACCTACAGCAGCAAGCTCAGCAAGAAGGCCAAGCTGAAGCATAATCAGTGATACCTCTGATCAGTCAGAGGTATGGTATAAAATGCACAGAGTGTCTTGCACAAGATACGATGTGCATTTTTTGTTTTAAGTGCGAGTTACTGGGCTTTTGTTACTGATTTCTAAACGCTAGAGAGTAGTAACAAGATTCTAGTCAACCTAATGACAATCAGGCGGAACAATGAAAGACAACACCAACAATGCTTACGGTAAAGAAATTGCAATGACAGTCCTAGGTGCTGGCTCATACGGCACTTCACTTGCAATCTCACTCGCGCGAAATGGTGCGAACGTAATCATTTGGGGCCACGAACCAGAACATATGGCTCGTCTAGAAGCCGACCGAGCTAATCACGAGTTTTTACCTGGGATTGAATTTCCAGATTCACTGATCGTTGAATCCGATTTAGAAAAAGCGGTTCAAGCGAGTCGCGATCTTTTGGTGGTCGTTCCAAGCCATGTGTTTGGTATTGTGCTGAATAACGTCAAGCCATACCTGCGTGAAGACTCGCGAATTTGCTGGGCGACGAAAGGTTTGGAGCCAGAAACAGGTCGACTACTTAAAGATGTAGCAAATGAAGCGCTTGGTGAAGGGTACTCGTTAGCGGTCCTTTCAGGTCCTACCTTTGCTAAAGAATTGGCGATGGGGATGCCGACTGCCATTTCTGTGGCTTCTCCTGATGCTAATTTTGTTGCCGATCTTCAAGAGAAAATTCACTGCAGTAAAACGTTTCGAGTTTATGCCAACAGCGACTTTATCGGCATGCAATTAGGTGGTGCGGTTAAGAACGTGATTGCGATTGGTGCTGGCATGTCTGATGGTATCGGCTTTGGTGCCAATGCGCGTACAGCACTCATCACCCGTGGTCTTGCTGAAATGACACGTCTTGGTGCAGCGTTAGGCGCTCAACCAGAAACCTTTATGGGTATGGCTGGTCTTGGTGACCTTGTGCTGACCTGTACTGATAATCAGTCGCGCAACCGTCGCTTTGGTTTAGCGTTAGGTCAGGGTAAAGATGTCGATACGGCACAGCAAGAAATTGGTCAAGTAGTGGAAGGTTACCGCAATACCAAAGAGGTCTACTTACTGGCTGAGCGTATGGGCGTAGAGATGCCGATTGTTGACCAAATTTATCAAGTATTGTATCAAGGAAAGGATGCCAACTTGGCGGCAAAAGATTTACTTGCCCGAGATAAGAAAGCGGAAGCATAAGAGAACGACAGCAACACTGGATTTGTATCTAGATACTAGGGATTCAGTTCTAGGAAACGACATGAAACAATGTGAGAAACAGAAGGTATGGCACACCATTGTGAAGGAAGCTCGTGAGCTTTCTGAGCAAGAGCCAATGTTAGCCAGCTTTTATCATGCGACCATCATCAAGCATGACAGCCTAAGCGCAGCGCTTAGCTATATTTTGGCTAACAAGCTAAATACGGCTTCTATGCCAGCAATGGCGGTTAGGGAAGTGGTAGAAGAAGCTTTGAATGCTGATCCGAGTATCAGCTCAGCAGCGGCCTGTGATATCTGCGCTACTGTTACTCGAGATCCTGCTGTTGCTATGTACTCAATGCCACTGCTTTATTTAAAAGGCTACCATGCGCTTCAGGGGTACCGAGTTGCCAACTGGCTGTGGAAGCAGGGGCGTATCGCTTTAGCAACCTATCTACAAAATCAAATTTCTGTTGCGTGTCAGGTTGATATCCACCCAGCGGCTAAGATAGGCCATGGCATCATGCTTGACCATGCCACGGGGATCGTCATTGGTGAAACTGCGGTTGTTGAGAACGATGTGTCGATTCTTCAGGATGTAACCTTGGGCGGTACCGGTAAAGAGTGTGGCGATCGCCATCCTAAAATCCGTGAAGGTGTTATGATTGGCGCGGGTGCCAAAATACTGGGTAATATTGAAGTGGGCGAAGGGGCGAAGATTGGTTCTTGCTCGGTCGTGCTTCAACCAGTGCCAGCCCATACAACCGTTGCAGGTGTACCTGCTAAGATTGTGGGTCGCCCAACAACCGATAAACCGTCGCTGGATATGGATCAGCAATTTAACGGCAGGTCGCAAAGTTTTATCGGTGGCGATGGGATATAGCGTTAAGAACGTTTCGTTCCGAGTTTGGGCTTGATTAATTAAAATATAAAAAAGGGTTGGCACTAGGTGCCAACCCTTAAATTTTTCTAACTTCTCGGTTACGCTAGCGAATCCAATTCAGTCAGTACTTCTTGAGCCCACTCAACCCATGCTTGGCGAATCAGTAGGTTTCTGCGAAGCGTTAGACGCTCTAGACGTTGCTGCTTATCAAGTGTTGATGGTGTTGAGTAGTAAGCGTTTTCAATCTCTTGATAGTGAGCTACGAGCTTACGTGACTCTTCAACAAGTTCACCTAACTGGGTACGGAATGGCGCAGAAGGTTGCACGGCACAAGCCATCAGCTTTGCAGAGAACTCGTCACGAACCGTTGGGTGTGCGGTTGGTTGGTCGAACCATTCACCAAGA
Organism: Vibrio sp. TRT 1302; assembly: GCF_050113875.1. Classification (NCBI taxonomy): domain Bacteria; kingdom Pseudomonadati; phylum Pseudomonadota; class Gammaproteobacteria; order Vibrionales; family Vibrionaceae; genus Vibrio; species Vibrio sp. TRT 1302. The sequence continues at coordinate 24,368 of NZ_JBNJOF010000020.1, forward strand.
GCGGTGCGGCCCGAATCAGTAATTGAGTAAACCTTACGGTCTGGTTTTCCTTCTTGGGGTTCAAGAACACAAGTAACAAGATTGTTCTGAGCCATCTTATTAAGCTCACGATACACTTGCTGGTGGCTTGCCTTCCAGAAGTAACCAATAGTCGCTGAAAATTCTTTAGTGATATCGTATCCAGTAGCGTCGCGCGTGCTTAATACGGTCAAGATAACGTGTGGTAATGACATGTCTTCAATCCAAATGGTCAATAAACTACAAAACGTAACCACTTCTTACTGTCGTGCTTCTAAAGGCACTCATTATCAGTATTTAAAGTGGCACCAACAAAGTTGGTCATGTCACCTAAAAAAGCCGTTTATCACCTAGGATCGATAAAAAGATTATCGAAAGCTGCAGTCTGTAGATTATATATAGTTAACCGCAGCGATTGAGTAGTATATCTAAATAATAAGCATAAAGTAGAATAGAAGGACAAAATATCCCAAAAAAGTTACAAATGACTGATCTGAGTTTGTTTTGTGGAATATTTATCTTTGTTGTGGTTTCTAATGTCTCTCGGGTGACATTATTTACTACCAAAGAGAAAGGTTGGTGTGATAACACCAACCTTTAACTGTGAGGGTTAGCCCGTGTTTCGCATACCCGCAGCAATACCCGCTATCGTAACCATCAGCGCTTCTTCCAGTTCTGGAGCGGCTTCTTGATCTTGACGAGTGCGGTAAAGCAATTCTGCTTGCAACATGTTCAATGGTTCAACATAGATGTTACGTAAGCGGATGGACTCTTGTCCCCAAGGGTCACTTTGCATCAGGTTCTCGTTGTTTTCTACATTAAGCACTGCTTTGATATCTTTTTGCAGTTGTTCACGCAGACGATCACCCAGCGGCAGTAGTTTAGGGTCTACCAAGCGTTCATCATAGTAGCGAGAAATTTCCATATTGCACTTAGTGTAAACCATCTCAAGCATACCAAGACGTGTAGAGAAGAATGGCCATTCGCGACACATTTCCTCTAATAGCGCTTGATGTCCTTTGTCTACGGAGTATTGAATTGCCTCACCTGCGCCTAGCCATGCAGGAAGAACAAGACGGTTTTGACTCCAAGAGAAAATCCATGGAATCGCACGTAGGCTTTCTACGCCACCGTTAGGATTACGTTTAGCTGGTCGAGAGCCAAGCGGTAGCTTACCAAGTTCCAACTCTGGCGTTGCTTGACGGAAGTAAGGCACAAAATCTGGCTCGCCACGAACGATGTTTCGGTATGCCTCACAGCTGACCTCTGACAAGACGTTCATCAAATCACGCCATTCTTGTTTTGGCTCTGGTGGTGGCAGTAGGTTCGCCTCAAGGATTGCACTTGCATAGAGGCTAAAGCTATTGACTGCAACTTCTGGAAGTCCAAGCTTGAAGCGAATCATTTCGCCTTGCTCTGTCACACGCAGGCCGCCTTTTAGACTCTTTGGTGGCTGAGAAAGTAGTGCTGCATGCGCTGGTGCGCCACCGCGACCAATAGTACCGCCTCGGCCATGGAATAGGGTCAGTTCGACGCCCTCATCTTCAGCCACTTTTACAAGAGATTCCATGGCATGGTATTGAGCCCAGCCAGCAGACATAACACCTGCGTCTTTAGCCGAATCTGAATAACCGATCATGACCATTTGATGGTTTTGAATAAAGCCACGGTATAGGTCGATGCCCATCAATTGTTTGATGACATACTCTGCGTTGTTTAAGTCGTCTAAAGTTTCAAACAATGGACAAACGTCCATACGGTAAGGACAACCCGATTCTTGTAGCAACAGGTGAACGGCGAGTACATCGGAAGCGGTACGAGCCATCGAAATAACATAGGCACCGAAGGCTTCACGAGGTTGAAGGGCGATGATATTACAGGTGTCCAAAACCTCTTGAACGGCTTCAGACGGCTGCCAATCGCGTGGTAGTAGTGGACGTTTAGAGGCTAACTCGTTAGTTAGAAAAGCAATCTTGTCTTGCTCGCTCCAATGGTTGTAATCACCAATGCCTAGGTAGCGAGTCAGCTCAGACAATACATCTGAATGACGGGTACTTTCTTGACGAATATCGAGACGAACTAGATGGACACCAAAAGCTTTGATTCGGCGTAGGGTATCGAGTAATGAACCGTCAGCAATGATACCCATGCCACATTCGTGTAGTGATTGGTAACACGCGTAGAGAGGTTCCCACAACTGTTCGACACGTTGCAGCGGCGCTTTGACGGCCAGTTTTTGACCATGAATCTTGGCGTCGAGAATCTCTTTGGTTTCGTTTAACAGCTCTCGAAGTTGCTTCAGTACAGCACGGTAAGGTTCATGTTCATCATCACCCGCGAGTGCACGAACCGCGTCGTTGCATTTGGTCATCGATAATTCGCTAACCAGTTCGTTGATATCGCCTAGGTAGAGATCGGCCGCTTTCCAACGCGAGAGCAGTAATACTTCACGAGTAATGGTATGGGTGACAAATGGGTTACCATCTCGGTCACCACCCATCCATGATGAGAAGTGAACTGGTCGCGCATCAATAGGTAGCCCTTCGCCTAGATAGCCTTCCAAACGTTGGTCTAGTTCTCTTAAGAAATCAGGTACCGCTTCCCATAATGAGTTCTCAACCACAGCAAAGCCCCATTTGGCCTCATCAAGTGGTGTTGGGCGCTGTTGGCGGATGGTATCCGAGTGCCAGCTTTGTGCGATTAGCTGCTCAAGACGACGTTCCGTTTTTTGGCGCTCTTTAACGGATAGATCACTCAGTTCAAGTTTAGAAAGGCACTTGTTGATCTTAATCAGCTTGTGAATCATGGTTCGACGAGTGATTTCAGTTGGATGCGCGGTTAGTACCAACTCAATGTTTAGATCGCGTACAGCTTGGGCTGTATCAAGTTTACTGATGTCGTTTTGAGCCAGCTTTGAGAAAAGCGTATTAATAGCGTCTGGTTCGCACACATGAGCATCGCAGTGACGTGAAATCGTATGGTACTGCTCTGCCATGTTAGTTAGGTTTAGAAATTGGTTGAATGCATGAGCAACTGGAGTCAGTTGATCATTTGGCAGGCTTTTTATTTCATCAATCAAGCTTTTTCTATCTTGTTGATTGCCTGCGAGGGCGGACTTGGAAAGTTTACGAATGGTTTCTACTTTCTCTAGAAGTACGTCACCATGTGCGTCCTTGATGGTGTTGCCGAGCAAGTGTCCTAGCATGCTCACATTGCTTCTGAGCGCAGAGTATTTCTCGTTCATTATCTTCCTGCCTTGTAAAAAAATTACATCCAATGTTTCTTTGTTAGGTAGACAATCTAGCGAAAAATATCGCTGCGAGTCAAATACTGTAGGCTAAGTTTGCAAATATTGTGCAAATGAATGTAACGCCCAAAGATGCATGCTATTGACTAATTATGTTGAAAATTTATTACAAAAACGGACTTTCTCCTTTAAATTGCTAGAACGCTTCGCTCCGATAATCCGGTTCGAAGCGTTCACAAACAAAAAGAGTTGGCGTAACACGCCAACTCTTCAATTTATCCGCATCCATCATTCAATCGCGATGGTTTCTGCTCTGCCTCTAAAAACAATACTTATGCATCGCTTTTGACAAAACATCGATCGTTGGATCAATAAACTCGAACGCGAGGAACTCATCCGGTTGGTGCGCTTGATCGATTGACCCTGGCCCTAGAACGAGAGTTGGGCAGAGTTGTTGCAGGAAAGGTGCTTCTGTGCAGTAGTTGACAGTTTGAGATTCGAGCCCACAGATCTCTTCCACACCACCAATAAATGGGTGGTCATGCTGACATTCATAACCCGGAATGGGTTCATGAAGTGGAGTAATGCTGATTCGACCAGGCCACTTAGCTTCAACCTCTTTAAGTGCGCCGCGCAACATGTTGTCCAAACCGTCTAAACTGATGCCCGGTAAAGGGCGAACATCATAATGCAGTTCGCAACAACCACAGATACGGTTCGCACTGTCGCCACCATGAATATGACCAAGGTTAAGAGTGGGACTAGGAATAGCAAAACCTGGGTGGTGGTACTCTTTGATCAATTTATCGCGTAGCTGCATTAATGCAAACAGAACTTCATGCATGATCTCAATCGCATTCACGCCTAATGAAGGATCTGAAGAGTGCCCAGATTTCCCCGTAACTCGCACGGCATTAGCGACATGGCCTTTGTGACCACGAATAGGCACTAAGCTGGTTGGCTCACCAATAATGCAGTAGTCCGGTTTAAACGGTGCATTCTCAGTAAAGTGGCGTGCACCCAGCATGGTTGTCTCTTCATCGCAGGTTGCCAGTATATAAAGAGGCTTGGTCTGTTTACTCCAATCGACTTTTTTTACGGCTTCTATAATAAAGGCGAAAAAGCCCTTCATATCTGCCGTACCTAAACCATAGAAGCGATTGTTTGCTTCAGTTAATGCGTGAGGTTCAAAATTCCATCTCCCTTGATCGAATGGCACGGTATCGCTGTGACCCGCGAGTAGCAGTCCACCTTCTCCACTGCCTTTCTTGGCAATTAGATTGAGTTTACCTTCTTCGACGGTTGTGACTTCGACGCTGAAGCCGACATCCTTTAGCCATCCTGCTAATTTTTCAATGACTTTGGCGTTGCCTTCATCCCAACTTGGGTCTGTCGAGCTAATAGAAGAGGTGGAAATCAGGCCGCTGTAGACCTCAAGAAAACTTGGTAATTTCATATTTAGTTTACATTCCCTGTTGACAGAGTACGGTTAAGAAGGTAAAACACATATTAAATCACTTTTATTGAATAAAAAACCAATAAAAGCGAAATTAATTAAATTTATAGTCACTCGTTGAGTGGTGATTTTAGGTCGAATTGGATGTCTCAGATGCTTAAAACCACAATCATAGGCGCAAGCGGTTATACCGGAGCAGAGCTTGCTCTGATGGTGCACAAACACCCTGAACTTACGCTATCAGGTTTGTATGTTTCCGCCAATAGCTTAGATGCGGGGAAATGTATCTCGCAATTACACGGTAAGTTAGCTGGGATTATTAGTCAGTCTGTGCTTCCTCTTACTGATGTTGAAGCTGTCGCAAGTGAAAGTGATGTGGTGTTTTTAGCTACCGCGCATGAAGTCAGCCACGACCTAGCCCCTCTTTTTCTTGCTCAAGGCTGTCAGGTCTTCGACTTGTCTGGCGCTTTCCGTGTAAAGAAAGAAGGGTTCTATAACCAGTTTTACGGTTTTGAGCATCAGCATGAATCTTGGCTAGATAACTCGGTTTATGGCTTAGCGGAATGGAACGATGACGGAATCAAGCAGTGTCAGCTTATCGCTGTTCCTGGTTGTTACCCAACAGCGTCTCAATTGGCAATTAAACCGTTATTGGAAGCGGGTCTTGTTGATGAAAGTCAGTGGCCGGTGATCAATGCGACTAGCGGTGTCTCCGGAGCGGGTAGAAAGGCTACCATGACCAATAGCTACTGTGAGGTGAGCTTACAGCCTTACGGTGTATTTAATCATCGTCATCAGCCAGAAATTGCTAGCCACTTGGGTCGTGAGGTGATTTTCACACCGCACCTTGGCAACTTTAAACGCGGGATACTTGCCACGATCACGCTCAAACTTGCTCAAGATGTGACAGAGCAGCAGGTCGCTCAAGCATTTCATTCAGCTTATGAAAATAAGCCGGCAGTGCGTCTCACCGTTGACGTGCTACCAAGTATTCAAAATGTAGAAAATACACCTTTCTGCGATATCGGCTGGAAGGTTCAAGGTGAGCATATCATCGTAGTCTCTGCGATTGATAACTTACTGAAAGGTGCATCAAGTCAAGCGATGCAATGTTTAAACATCCACTACGGATTTCCAGAGTTAACTGCCCTTATTTAGGCAAATACGCTTAAGCAAGTAGGTAAAGGGACGAGTAATGACAGATAACAAATCAACTCCATTAGTGATCAAATTAGGCGGTGCTGCACTGTCTTGTACTGAGACTCTTAGCCAGGTATTTGGCGCAATTGCGAATTATCAAAAGCAGGCTCAGCGACGAATTGTGATCGTCCACGGAGGGAGTTATCTGGTGGACGATCTAATGGCTGCCCTACAACTTAAAACAGTGAAAAAGGACGGTCTAAGAGTCACTCCTTACGATCAAATTGGAGTGATTACCGGTGCTTTAGCAGGCACGGCAAACAAGATGCTACAAGGTCAGGCGATTAAAGATGGGCTGAATGCGGTCGGTCTAAGCCTTGCGGATGGCGGGCTATGCCATGTTGAAGAGCTCGATCCTGAGTTGGGTGCGGTTGGTAAAGCAACCCCAGGTGACTCAACCGTGCTTCAAGCTGTTCTTGCCGCTGGCGCTTTGCCAATCATTAGCTCGATCGGCTTAACAGCAAATGGTCAGATGATGAATGTGAATGCAGACCAAGCGGCAGTGGCTGTCGCAGGTGCTCTCGACGCTGAGTTAGTTCTGCTATCAGACGTGAGTGGTGTTCTCGATGGAAAAGGCCATTTGATCAAGAGCCTCGATGAAAAGCAAGCACAGAGCTTAATTCAAGGGCATGTGATCACTGACGGTATGATCGTCAAAGTGAACGCTGCACTTGAAGCTGCGAACGATTTAGGTCGCCCGATTCAAGTTGCGACTTGGCGTTACCCAGACAAGCTGGTTGATCTGTTTGCCGGACAAAGCATCGGAACTCAGTTCTTACCTAAGCAATAAACCAATGAATTAGCTGCAACGCATGTAGCGGTGCAGCCAAAAAAACAATCAGGATGTAACCCGTAGCACTGACCGCCAAGCGCAGAGCCGGGATTTTGGAGAAAAGAAAGATGAGCAAAGTTCAAGTAAATAAAGTCGTTGTCGCATACTCTGGCGGTCTGGATACTTCAGTCATTATTCCGTGGCTAAAAGAGAACTATGACTGTGAAGTTATCGCATTTGTTGCAGATGTTGGCCAAGGTGCAGAAGAGCTAGAAGGTATCGAAGCAAAAGCAAAAGCTTCTGGTGCATCTGAGTGTTATATCGCGGATCTAAAAGAAGAGATGGTCGCGGAATACATTTATCCAACGCTTAAAACGGGCGCTTACTACGAAGGTAAGTACTTACTAGGAACCTCAATGGCGCGTCCGATCATTGCTAAGGCTCAGGTAGAAGTAGCACGTAAAGTAGGTGCGGATGCACTGTGTCACGGTTGTACTGGTAAAGGCAATGACCAAGTTCGTTTTGAAGGAGCATTTGCCGCTCTAGCACCGGATTTGCACGTTATCGCTCCTTGGCGTGAGTGGGATCTTGTTAGCCGTGAAGAGTGTCTTGACTACCTTGCTGAGCGTAATATTCCGTGTACCGCATCATTAACGAAAATTTATTCACGTGATGCAAACGCATGGCATATCTCAACCGAAGGTGGTGTTCTTGAAGAGACTTGGAATGCGCCGAATGAAGATTGCTGGGTTTGGACCGTTGATCCAGAGCAAGCGCCAAACGAAGCGGAATATGTCACGCTAAAAGTTGAAAAAGGCGAAGTGGTTGCTGTTGATGGTGAAACAATGACACCATACAACGCACTGGTTTACCTAAATGAAAAAGGTGCTAAACACGGTGTTGGGCGTATTGATATTGTCGAGAACCGTTTAGTTGGTATGAAGTCGCGTGGTTGTTACGAAACTCCAGGGGGCACTATCATGATGGAAGCACTACGTGCAGTAGAGCAACTGGTGCTGGATAAAACATCATTTGAGTTCCGTGAAGAGCTAGGTCTAAAAGCATCTCATCTAGTGTACGACGGCCGTTGGTTCACACCGCTATGTAAATCGATTCTCGCTGCATCAGAAGAGCTGGCTCAGGACGTGAACGGTGAAGTAGTGGTTAAACTCTACAAAGGTCAAGCGACAGTGACTCAAAAACGTTCAGACAATAGCCTATACTGTGAGAAATTTGCGACCTTCGGTGAAGACGAAGTGTACGATCAAAGCCACGCGGAAGGCTTCATTCGTCTTTACTCGCTATCAAGCCGTATTCGTGCGTTGAATAGCCAGAAAAAATAATTGAGATATGCATTAACAGTTAGAGCCCATTTGGTATCCAAATGGGCTTTTTACGTATATGTTCATCGCAGATGAGTGATAGATTTATCTGTGAATAAATATGTAAAAATAATGAATTAATACTTTATTTTTATCGGATTTTGCCGTAACTTTGATTCATCATAAAAACTGAATCAGATTCAGAGTCATTTTAAGCAATATAGCTACTAGCACAAATAGTGAGCAAGGTAATCAGGAGAAACGCGATGGCATTATGGGGCGGAAGATTTACCCAAGCGGCAGATACGAGATTCAAAGACTTTAACGACTCATTGCGCTTCGATTACCGACTAGCTGAACAAGATATTGTAGGGTCAATCGCTTGGTCTAAGGCTCTGATGTCTGTTGACGTGCTGAGTGAAGAAGAGCAGCAGAAACTCGAACTGGCATTGAATGAACTCAAGCTAGAGGTGATGGAAGACCCACACCAAATTTTGCGCTCAGATGCGGAAGATATCCACTCTTGGGTTGAGCAACAGTTGATTGGCAAAGTGGGAGACTTAGGTAAAAAGCTCCACACTGGTCGTTCGCGTAATGATCAGGTCGCAACCGACTTAAAGCTTTGGTGTCGTCAACAAGGGCAACAGCTGCTTATGGCGCTTGATCGTCTTCAAGCCCAGATGGTATCGGTAGCGAAACAGCATCAGGATACGGTTCTTCCTGGCTATACCCATCTGCAACGTGCTCAGCCAGTGACCTTTGCTCATTGGTGTTTGGCGTATGTTGAAATGTTCGAGCGTGACTACTCGCGCTTGCATGATGCGATTACCCGTCTTGATACCTGTCCATTAGGTTCAGGTGCGCTAGCAGGGACGGCTTATCCGATCGATCGTGAAGTGTTAGCACATAATCTGGGTTTCCGCAGAGCGACACGTAACTCTCTCGATTCAGTTTCCGATCGTGACCATGTTATGGAGCTGATGTCTGTCGCCTCTATTTCGATGCTGCATTTGTCTCGCCTTGCTGAAGATATGATCTTTTACAACTCGGGTGAGTCTAACTTTATCGAATTGGCTGATACCGTCACCTCTGGCTCATCACTGATGCCACAGAAGAAAAACCCTGATGCTCTTGAACTGATTCGTGGCAAAACTGGTCGTGTTTACGGTTCATTGGCAGGCATGATGATGACGGTTAAAGCTCTGCCTCTTGCGTACAACAAAGATATGCAGGAAGACAAAGAAGGCTTGTTCGATGCGCTCGATACGTGGAACGATTGTATGGAGATGGCTGCACTCTGCTTTGACGGTATTAAAGTAAATAAAGAACGTACGCTTGAAGCGGCCAAGCAAGGCTATGCTAATGCGACTGAGTTAGCTGACTATTTGGTCGCGAAAGGGATCCCATTCCGTGAAGCTCACCATATCGTTGGTGTGGCTGTCGTGGGTGCGATCGCTAAAGGCAGTGCTCTAGAAGAGCTTTCTATCGCTGAGCTCAAGGAGTTTTCAGACGTTATCGAAGAGGACGTATACAGCATTCTGACCATCGAATCGTGCTTAGAAAAACGCAGCGCTTTAGGTGGGGTTTCACCTAAGCAGGTTGCCTATGCGGTTGAGCAGGCCGAAGGACGTTTGATTAAACGTGATACCTCCGCGGTTAAGGTTAGACCGGCACGTCTAACGGATATTGAAGCATTGGAAGGTATGGTGGCTTACTGGGCGAATATGGGTGAAAACTTACCGCGTTCACGTAGCGAGCTTGTGCGTGATATTGGCTCATTTGCTGTCGCGGAACATCATGGGGAAGTGACCGGTTGTGCATCCCTTTATGTGTATGACTCGGGTTTAGCTGAAATTCGCTCATTAGGTGTTGAAGCTGGTTGGCAAAAACAGGGACAAGGCAGTGCGATTGTTCAGTATTTGGTAGAAAAAGCCCGCTTGATGGCAATCAAAAAAGTGTTTGTTCTAACGAGAACACCAGAGTTCTTTATGAAGCAGGCCTTCTTACCGACATCTAAGTCACTATTGCCTGAGAAGGTACTAAAAGATTGCGATCAATGTCCAAGGCAACACGCTTGTGACGAAGTGGCACTTGAAGTCAATCTGGTTGAGCAAGCCATTGCACGTGTCAGCGTCGCGTAAGTGATTGAATCTGAATGTATCAAAAAAAGATCAAAAAAGATCGTTCTTTTTTGGAACTAATAAGATTAAGCAGAGTCTATAAAAGTACCACTGCTTTTTCTTAGAAGAATCTAAGAAGGCCCCAAACCAGATATTGGTTTTGGGGCTTTTTCTTTTTTAGCGTCTCACTAAATTTGATTGGCTCGAACACTTCGCTGTTATGGCGCTACTCTTTGCCATTTCGTTTTCGCCATGGAAGGATCACAAAGCGCATCCAAAGGTGTAGGAAGAGTAGGCCGTTGAAAGCAAAACCAGCCAAAATAAGCGCGATCGATTCGATAGTTTTCGGGTTATCTTTAAACGCAAACCACCATACAATCCAACATAAAACAGAAAGCACAGTGAGTTGATCCATACATCTTTGGCAGCGGCCAAGTTTTTTCCAAAACCATTGGCTGTTTTTACAATACTGGCATGTCATGCTGGTGGCTTATTAGTGAGCGCATTGAGTGGTTTATATCCTAACCTAGAGAGAACGTTCTCTTCCACAACCTGATACAAAAAAGCGAGCTATTTGGGCTCGCTTTTGATTTTGGATTAGCAGCCTGGGCCGCAATCTAGACAGTGTTTAATCATCTCTGGACCTAGATGTAGTTTAGCGTTTAGGTCACGTAAGGCTGTGCGTACACCCTCTTCGATCACCGGATGATAGAAAGGCATATCTAACATCTCAGACACAGTCATTTTATTCTGGTGTGCCCAGGCTAGCAGGTGAGCTAGGTGCTCTGCATTCGGTCCCATCATCTCTGCACCGAGGAAGCGACCCGTACCCTGTTCACCGTATACGTGAAGGATGCCTTTATTGCGCAACATAACGCGAGATCGACCTTGGTTTTCAAATGAAACTTCACCCGTCGCGAAACAGCCACAATTACCTAAACGTGTGGTTAGCTGCTTATAGGTCTCACCAACCATTGCGATTTGCGGGTCAGAGAAGACGGCTGATATTGGCGAACGACGCAGGCCTGCACGAATATCTGGGAAACGACCTGCGTTATCCCCAGCGATACGCGCTTGATCTGCAGCTTCGTGTAGCAGCGGAATTTGATTGCTGGCATCTCCGGCAATAAAGATGCTCTCTACTGACGTTTGCAGCGTGTAATATTCAGCGGTTGGAACGCCGCGCTCATCAAGCTCTAGAGAGGTATTCTCCAAGCCTAGTTTATCAACGTTTGGTCGACGTCCAGTGGCTGCCAATACATAGTCAACGATAAAGCTTTCCAATTCACCATCTTGATTAATAAAGAGAATTTCAACTTTGTCAGTGCCGTCAATACGCTTCATGCTTTCGATTTTAACGTCCGCATCCAAGTAGAACTCTTGCTTGAAGGCTTTATCTGCGTAAGCCATGACTTCAGGGTCTGTGATTGGGCCTACTTGACCACCAAGGCCAAACAGCTTCACATTTACACCTAAACGATGCAGCGCTTGTCCAAGTTCAAGGCCAATAACACCAGGGCCAAATACGGCAACAGATTCAGGAAGATCATCCCAGTCAAACACATCGTCATTAATGATGAGACGATCACCGAGTTCGTTCCAAACCGCAGGGTACGCTGGACGCGAACCCGTCGCAATAACAATACGTTTAGCGTGGATCTGAGTATGGTCATCCACAATCAAGGTGTTGTTGTCGATAAATTTTGCGTAACCAGCAATCTTGTCTTCTGCTGGGATCTCATCGACACCTTCCAGTACAAAACCTACAAAACGGTCACGTTCACGTTTAACACGATCCATTACTTCGCGGCCGTTAATCACGATTTCGCCTTGAGGATGAACACCAAAACCTGGTGCTTTTTCGATGTGGTGAACGCTTTCAGCCGCAGCAATCAATAGCTTCGAAGGCATACAACCTACGCGAGCACAAGTGGTGCCGTATGGGCCACCTTCAATCATCACAACACTGTTTGTATGTGCTTTTGCTGCGCGATATGCGCCTAAACCTGCTGTACCACCACCAATAACGGCAACATCGACATTTAACTGTTTCATAACTGGGTCTCGCTGTTTACTCCAAGCGTTTCCGAGTGAGAAAGCTTGAGGATTTGAATCTATGTTTGTATCAATCTGGATAAGTCGTGGGACTGCCCTGAGACAACGACTTATCAAGACTGGGGAGGAGTAGAATTTAGGTGTCCCCCGCACCGCAGTGGCACGGGAGACTGAGGGTTTATTAGCCTAGGTAAGCTTCTAGCTCTTCGCTGCCACCGATGTGTTTACCACCGATGAAAACTTGAGGAACTGTAGAACGACCAGTGACTGCACGTAGACTTACTGTTGTCGCATCTTTACCCAGAACCACTTCTTCATACTGAAGACCGTGGTCAATCAGGTTTTGTTTCGCTTTCGCACAGAATGGGCAGCCTGGTTTAGTAAACACAGTGATAGATTCTTGTGTTTTGTAATCAGGAGCGATGTACGCAAGCATAGTGTCAGCGTCAGATACTTTGAACGGGTCACCTGGTTCGTTTGGTTCGATGAACATTTTTTCTACTACGCCATCTTTAACTAGCATGCTGTAGCGCCATGAACGTTTGCCGAAACCAAGGTCGTTTTTGTCAACGAGCATACCCATACCGTCAGTGAACTCGCCGTTACCGTCAGGAATGAAGGTAATGTTTTCTGCTTCCTGATCCTGTTTCCATGCGTTCATAACGAATGTGTCATTGACCGATACACATAGGATTTCATCAACACCATGCTCTTTGAATACAGGGAACAACTCATTGTAACGAGGTAGGTGGCTTGATGAACAAGTCGGAGTAAACGCACCAGGTAGGCTGAATACTAAAACAGTCTTACCTTTAAACAGCTCATCAGTGGTTACGTTAACCCATGCATCACCTTGACGAGTTGGGAAAGTAACTTGTGGTACGTTTTGACCTTCTTTAGATGCAAACATATTTGTTTCCTTTTGATTTTATGTAATTTGGTGGTGAGTCTTATCAGTGCTTTCACTGTGCTCCGTTTCGATGAAGCTATTATTAAAAAAATCCTTTGATAGCTCTAATCGTTTAATGCTATGGTTTTGATAGATGATTTCTATCTACTAGGGTGGGGAAACAACCAATTATGAATATTCGAGATTTTGAGTATTTAGTCGCGCTCGCTGAGCACAAACATTTTCGTAAAGCTGCTGAGGCGTGTTTCGTCAGTCAACCTACGTTGAGTGGTCAGATCCGCAAACTAGAAGATGAATTAGGAACGGCCCTACTGGAAAGAAGCAGCCGCAGGGTACTGTTTACCGACGCGGGGTTGCAGTTGGTGGATCAGGCAAAACGAATTCTCGCAGAGGTGAAAACCTTTAGAGATATGGCCAGTGGTCAAGCTGGTGAGATGGTCGGGCCAATGCATATCGGTTTTATTCCGACAGTAGGACCTTATCTGCTCCCTAAAATCGTCCCTATGCTAAAAGAGCGTTTTCCGGATTTAGAACTGTTTCTGCATGAGGCTCAAACGCATCAATTGGTGCGCCAGTTAGAGGATGGCAAACTTGATTGCCTTGTTCTGGCGGCGGTGACAGAAACGGCGCCTTTCAAGGAGATTGAGATCTACAATGAGCCACTGAGTGTCGCTGTTCCTTATGGCCATGAATGGGCTAATCTTGATGAGCTCGATATGTTGGAACTCAATGGCAAAACTGTACTGGCATTAGGCGATGGCCATTGTCTTCGTGATCAGGCCTTGGGCTTTTGTTTTGCTGCAGGCGCGAAAGATGATGAGCGCTTTAAAGCAACCAGCTTGGAGACTCTGCGAAACATGGTTGCCGCAGGTGCGGGAATTACACTCTTGCCTGAGCTGTCATTGCCAAAAGAGAAGCAGAAAGATGGCGTTTGCTACGTTAAGGCGATCAATCCTGTGCCTTCACGTAGTATCGTCTTGGCTTACCGCCCAGGATCTCCCTTAAGAGCTCGTTTCGAGCAGCTTGCTGAAGCCATCTCGCATCAGTTAGCGCAATCGCAAGAGTAGAATATTGAGATAAAAAAAGAGGTTGATGTCTGCACATCAACCTCTTTTTTATTGGTTAGAACAACTCTTCACCACCATCTTCTGAGGTATAGATGCTGTTTGAGATCTCATTGGTGACAAACTCTGTTGGTTCTGTTCCTTCAAGGAAATATTCGAACATGGAGCTTGAATCAAACTTATTGGTAAGTAGACCTGAGTCTCTGTCGATGCGAACACGGACAATGTTTTCAGGGATGACTTTCGCTTGTTCAGGTACCCCAACTAAAGCGGTGTGCATAAAGTCTACCCACGCTGGTTGAGCGGTTTTGGCTCCGGCTTCTGCACCTGAAATCTGATTTTTGTCCAAGTTGCTGTTTGGCTTGGTTGTCCCTAGATTACGATTGTGGTCATCAAACCCAACCCAAGCGATTGCAACCATACCTGGGCCATAGCCGTTGTACCAAGCATCCTTAGAGTCGTTTGTGGTACCGGTTTTACCACCTATATCACGACGTTCTAACGATTGAGCTCGCCAGCCAGTGCCGTTCCAGCCAGTACCGTCACGCCAGTTACCGCCACCCCAAATATTGCTGTACATCATTTCGCGCATTAAGAATGCAGTCTGCTCAGAAATAACTTGAGGTGCATACTGAGGTTGCTGTTGTTCAGTTACGTCTTGCTCAGCAAATTGGCCGCTAATGCTTTCCGCTGACTCACAGCCCTGACGGCAGATGGTTTTAGGGGCGGCTTCGAATTCTAGGTCTCCGAATGGTCCTTCTACGCGACTAATATAGAAAGGTTCCACATAGTAACCACCGTTGGCGAAAACAGAATAGCCTTGCGCCATTTTGATTGGCGTTAAGCTGCCAGCGCCGAGTGCAATTGTTTCCGAGCGTGGTAACTGATCAAGTTCAAAACCAAAGCGCGTTAGGTACTCACGGGTCTCATCAAGGCCGACTTCACGCAGTACGCGCACTGCCATGACGTTTTTCGATTGAGCTAAACCAATACGTAGACGAGTAGGACCAATGTAGGTTGGTGGTGAGTTCTTAGGACGCCACGCTGTTCCCTGACTTTGATCCCATTGGTTAATCGGTGCGTCATTGACCAGCGATGCTAGGGTCATTCCTTTATCGATCGCGGCAGAGTAGATAAATGGTTTAATACTTGAACCTACCTGACGTACCGATTGTGTCGCACGGTTAAATTTGTTGTGGACAAAGTTGAAGCCACCCACGAGGGAAAGTACCGCGCCATTTTCAGGATTCATAGCAACGAAAGCCGTGTTGGCATTTGGAACCTGACTTAGGTGCCATGCAAATGTTGCTTCATCGTTATCTGAGTTGATTTTGACTTGGCGTACCCAGATTTGTTCACCAGCTTTGAGCACATCTTTTGCGTTTGATGGTGACTGACCTTGGCGATCATCCGTTAGGAACTTACGTGCCCATTTGATGTTATCCCAAGTTAAGGTTTGAATGCCTTGCCCTTTTACTGAGATGGTTGCTTGCTTGTTTTCCACCTTAGTCACAACAGCAGGGATGAGTTCACCGTAGCTTGGTACATCGTTGAGAGTTTTATCTATTTGGGCTTGTTCAAACGCTGTTTGGTCTTCTTTCCACAATACTTTCTCAGCACCACGGTAACCGTGACGCTCATCGTAAGCGAGTAGGTTGTTAATCGCAGAGTCGTTTGCTGCTGCTTGCAGTTTTGAATCGACCGTGGTGTAGATCTTCATACCAGAGGTGTATGCCTCTTCTTCACCGTAGCGTGCAACCATCCAAGCACGAGCAAGTTCAGCCACATAAGGTGCGCTTAGTTCAATTTCAGCGCCATGGTATTGAGAAATGATTGGTTCTTCACGAGCTTGGTCGTACTCATCTTGTGTGATGTATTTTTCATCGAGCATACGAAGTAAAACAACATTGCGTCGATGAGTGGCACGTTCTAATGAGTAAATTGGGTTCATTGTCGACGGAGCTTTAGGCATGCCCGCTAAAATGGCAATCTCACTTAGGCTTAAATCTTTAAGCTCTTTGCCAAAATAGGTTTGTGCAGCAGCACCAAAGCCATATGAACGGTAGCCCAAGAAAATCTTGTTGACGTACAGCTCCATGATCTCTTCTTTGCTTAGAAGCTGTTCAATATGGATAGCAATGAATATCTCTTTGATTTTACGCATTATCTTCTTCTCGTTGGAGAGGAAGAAGTTACGCGCTAGCTGCTGCGTAATGGTACTCGCACCTTGTTTCGCTGAGCCTGACAGTGCCACCACAACCGCCGCTCGAGTAATACCAATCGGGTCAATACCTGGGTGGTCATAGAAACGGCTATCTTCGGTTGCGATAAGCGCTTCAATAAGATGTTGGGGAATGTCGTCATAGGCGACAGGTATGCGACGTTTTTCGCCGAACTGAGAGATCAGTTTGCCATCTTGACTAAATACCTGCATCGGAGTTTGCAGTTTAACGTCTTTTAGGGTGGCTACATCTGGTAGCTCGGGTTTGACATATAAATAGAAACCGAAAATAGTTCCGATTCCAAGAAATATGCAAATCAGTGTGAAAATAAACAATCGCTTTATGAACTTCACCGGAGATTCCCTGAATAATTGGGTTCACTATATGCAAACCCTTGTATTTTAAGCTAACAGTTAGCTCAATCATTTATGTGCTTATTGAACCCTTCACTTACGCATAAGAGCTTAGCAACTATAAGGCACTAGCAGCATGGGTAAATCAGTAGTTTCAGGTATTGATATCGGCCACCACAGTATAAAAGTGGTCGTACTTAAACCATACAAGGGCAGATACGCACTGGTAGGTTACCAAGAGTTACCGATTGAAGCTGGTATTTTCTCTGATAACCACATGTTAAATTATCAGAAAATTGTAAAGAAACTCAAAGAACTAAGGAAGACTTTACCAAGAATTAGTCGCAAAGTAGCGCTTACTCTCGCTGATAATTCAGTAATAAGTAAAGTATTACAGATAGATAGTGCCATTAGTCGGCATGAAATAGAATTTGCTCTTCTCGATGCTTTTTCGTCTCAGTCCCCCTTTCCTGTAGAGGAGCTGTGCTTAGATTTCGTGGAGTTGGAGGAGCAAAACAACGAACAAGTCCGATTGTTTCAAGTTTTCGCGACCAAAAAGGGTGTCGTGAATAATCGAATTGAAGTGTTGCGAGCCGCAGGAATGTCCCCGCTGCTGATAGACCTTCGTTTACACAGCCTCGCCCGAGTTTGGCAACTGGCGGCAAGTCAGTTAGGTCGCGATGACTGGATGCTCATCAATATCGAACGGCATCTATCGACAGTGTGTATTGATTTTCCTCTCCATGCTCCTTATTGCAAGGATATTCATGTCGGCAATGAAGATGAGCATAAGCCAACCTTATCACCGTGCGAGTTCAAGGCATTCGCGGAAGGATTTGTCGATAAGCTAAAGCGACAAATTCAACTCATTGCATCCATCTACAATGTCAACATTCAGGGAATTTGGTTATGCGGAGAGGCAGGGCTGCTGTCAAAACTCTCTAAATGGCTACACATTTACCTAAAGCTAGAATGTCAGGTACTGAATCCCTTTGAACTATTAGAGTGTTCGTCTTGTCGCGTGCAAAAGAGTGAGGTAATGGGAGGGGCATTTGCGATCGCCACCGGAGCGGCGTTGCGAGGAGTTAGCTGGTTGGAGTCGAAGGGTGCTGTATAACGTTAATTTACTTCCTTGGAGAGAGTGGCGCAGGTACGAACAAAAGCAGCGCTTGAAGTGGTTAGTTAACTCAGGTGTTATGGTGGCCCTCGCTATTCAAGGTTTGGCGGGTATCTATATTGATCACCAAATTGATATCAAGCTATTTCACTTGGCATTATTGAACTCAGAGTTAGCACAGACAAAACAGCAACAAGGAGAGTTGGACAATGTGAGGCGAGAGCTGAATAACGTACGTGGGTATCATGAAGAATTAGCAGAGCTCAAGCAACGAACCTACACCGTCGTTCAGTTTATTGAATCACTTCCCGCCTATATCCCGTTAAGTGTTTATCTGGTTAGCCTTCAGATGGTGGGGAATAAGGTTGAAATGGTGGCGATCAGCAGAGAGATCGCCAATATCAGAGCACTACTAGACTCACTCGATAATTGCCAATGGTGCCAACAGGTCCGAATTCATTCGATAACCAATGACAGTTACTTTTCTGGTCTCCTTTACCATAAAGCGGAGCTCTCATTTTCGCTAGAGCTTACTCATCGCAGTAAGGGACTCCCAAATGGCTAAGCTAGCGTTCAACATTGAACAATGGTCACAATGGCCATTGCGTTACCAACTACTCATCACTTTACTCTTTTTCGTGTTTATACAATGCATTGGTTATCAATGGTATCTATCCCCAAAACTAGCCCAAGCCGTCGCCACTGAAAAACAGCAAAAACAACTGCAATTGCTGATTGATGAGAGTTTGTTGAAACTGGCTGAATTGACAGATATTAAAGCGAACTATCGTCTGGCACTGGAACAAAAGAGGCAGATCTCAGAACCCTTCTTATCTCAACCTGATATCACGGATGTGGTGGTTGAAATGAACCAGCTTGGTGTAGAGCGGAACCTGACATTCACTCGTATCGAAGTGCAAGAGCAAGACACGGATCGATTATTCAATCGCCAGCTTATCAATATAGAGCTGAGTGGGCGCTATTTTGATATCGGAGCATTTGTCCGCGATCTCGCTCAATTCCCTCAAGTGATCGTCGTTGAAGAGGTTTATTGGCAAAGTAGCGGAGAGGCAAATTCGCCATTGAATCTCCGACTGCGTGTCTATCTTTATCAGTTGTTGATTGGAGAGAATAATGAAGACTAAGGTTCTCTCTGCCTTAATGGTTGGCTTGATGGCCAAAGGATGCCTAGCCAAGCAAGAACTCGTGGCATCTGAGATGGAGCATCTCACAGAGGTGTCGGAACCTGTTTTATTGACTAGGAATGCACAAGGTCTTAGTGCTAAACGGGCAGTTCGAGATCCGTTTGAGCTGCCAGCCATCGAGATTCAGACTCAAAATAATAGCGTTGAGAACCACTTATCAACGTGCCAGCCCACGATCAATTGTCCGCTCAACAACTGGTTACTCAAAGGGACCATCATTGGTGCTAAAGCAGCCTCTGCCTTTCTCCAAACACCTCAAGGAGAGATAAAACGTGCGACGACAGAGCAATCTCTCGATTCGGGAACAATGGTTGTTGAGCAGATAACGGTTGACTCAGTCGTGATGCGCGAAGTGTTTTCTGAACCAGAAAGTCGGTCAGTTCGACATTCTCTCAAACTGCGTTGAGTAAACAAAAGGTATTTATGAGTAAGTCTTGGCCGAGGAAAATGAGTAACAACATCCACTCTCTATCTCTGTGGTTGCTTGTCACGATGCTATGTATATGGACAAGTGATACCACTGCTGATGCGCTGGAGTCTACAGGTAGCGACGAATACCGCGACCAGCAAAGGAATGGGGTAGAGGTGGACGGAGACGAACTGTCGATTAACTTCCAAGATATTCCAGTGAGAACCGTATTGCAGTTATTAGCGGAACACAGCGATTTTAACATTGTGGTGTCTGATTCGGTGAGTGGGAATCTGACTTTACGACTCACTAAGGTCTCTTGGCAGCAGGTGTTTAATACCATTCTCAAGTCAAAACGACTGGGGAAGTGGGTCGAAGATGGGGTGATCATCGTTGCGCCATTATCTGAAGCTCAGGAGCGGAAAAAACAGAGTCTAAATAGCACTCGATCGGAGAGCGAACGACAACAGGCGGTCTCGGAGGTTATTTGGGTCAAGTATGCTAAGGCTGCCGACTTGTTGCTGATGCTAAGTAACAATGAAAGTGGCAGTAACCCGTATCTATCAGAGAGAGGCACCCTTAGTGTTGATGAGCGAACTAACGCTCTACTTATTCATGATTTAGCACCTAATGTGATAGGCGTTAGAAACATCGTACGTTCGCTGGATATTCCCCTCAAGCAGGTGCAGATAGAGGCTCGTATTGTCACAGTGGATGAGGGGCAATTGGAAGAGTTGGGTGTCCGATGGGGATTAGATCGCACAAACCGAAAAACGGTGATAGGTGGTAGTGTTGAGGAAAATACACTTGAAGAATTTACCCTCGACCAAATGCTGAATGTCAACCTTGGTTCTACTTCAGTTAATGCCGCCAATATCGCTTTTCAGCTTGCTACGTTAGGCTCGGATGTATTACTCGATCTCGAGTTGTCAGCAATGCAATCAGAAGCGAAGGCGGAGGTCATATCAAGGCCTAGACTCATGACCACCAATAAACAGGCGGCCTACATAGAGCAAGGAACAGAAATTCCCTATTTTGAAACATCGGATAAAGGTGTGGTTAGTGTTGAGTTCAAAAAGGCGGTACTGAGCTTAGAGGTCACACCGCAGATTTTGTCTGAAGATAAGCTGATACTCGATTTGAACGTGACTCAAGACCGACCAGGTAATGTGGTCAAAGCGGGGAAAAACGAAGCGCTGGCGATCAATACTCAGAGACTTGAGACGCAAGTTTTGGTCAACGATGGTCAAACCGTCGTTCTGGGAGGGATCTATCAATACAGTGTGACTGATTCTATAGATAAGGTTCCTATGCTGGGTGATATTCCCATTCTGGGAACGCTGTTTCGTCGTACTTACCAAAATATCGCCAAGAGCGAGTTGCTGATTTTCGTCACTCCAACCATAGTCACTGAGTCAGATTTCTCTGAGGTGCGAAAATAAATTTGCATTAATGGCACCTTATCTAGATAATTTCGGGTCTTATCACGAATTATCTGTGAGGAATCGGTGCCACGAGCTTTTCCATCGCTAGTACTATACTGGCTTTTCTTGTGGCGATGTCATTGAATTAACGTTGTAAATTACTGCTAAACATGGCTGAGAAACGCAATATTTTCCTTGTTGGCCCTATGGGTGCCGGCAAAAGCACAATTGGTAGACATCTAGCTCAACAGCTTCATATGGAGTTTGTTGACTCAGATACTGTCATCGAAGAACGCACAGGCGCAGATATCGCTTGGGTATTTGACGTAGAAGGTGAAGAAGGCTTCCGCGTTCGCGAGGAAAAAGTGATTAATGACCTCACTGAAGAGCAAGGTATCGTACTTGCAACAGGTGGTGGTTCAATCAAGAGCAAAGAAAACCGCAATCGCCTTTCTGCTCGCGGTATTGTTGTTTACCTAGAGACAACAATTGAGAAGCAACTTGCGCGTACTAACCGCGACAAGAAGCGCCCATTATTACAAACTGATAGTCCACGTGAAGTGTTGGAATCCCTAGCGGGTGAACGTAACCCTCTTTACGAAGAAATTGCGGACTACACAGTACGTACAGACGATCAAAGTGCAAAAGTGGTAGCCAACCAGATCGTAAAAATGCTAGAAGAAAGTTAAGACTTTTAGCAACTGGAGAATACCCATGGAACGGATTACGGTCAGCTTAGGTGAACGTAGCTATCCAATCTCAATTGGCGCCGGATTATTTAATGATCCGGCCCACCTTTCTTTCTTATCCGCAAAACAAAAAGTTGTCGTCATCACCAATGTGACGGTTGCTCCTCTATACGCGGATAAAATCCTCTCTCTTTTAGAACAGCTTGGCTGTCAAGCCTCTGTGTTAGAGCTACCAGATGGAGAGCAATACAAATCACTTGATACCTTTAACACTGTCATGAGTTACTTGCTTGAAGGCAACTATGCCCGTGATGTCGTGGTTATTGCGTTAGGCGGTGGGGTAATTGGTGATTTGGTCGGTTTTTCTGCGGCTTGTTATCAGCGTGGTGTCGACTTTATTCAGATCCCAACAACGCTACTCTCTCAGGTTGATTCCTCTGTGGGAGGAAAAACAGCAGTAAACCATAAGCTGGGCAAGAACATGATTGGGGCTTTTTACCAGCCTAAAGCGGTCGTGATTGATACTGATTGTTTGAAAACATTGCCGAGTCGTGAGTTTGCAGCGGGGATGGCTGAAGTAATCAAGTATGGCATCATCTACGACCCTGAATTTTTTGTTTGGCTAGAAGAGAACCTCGACAGATTATATCAACTGGATGAGCAAGCACTGACTTACGCTATTGCACGTTGCTGTGAAATCAAAGCGGAAGTGGTTGCACAGGATGAGAAAGAGTCGGGAATTCGCGCATTGCTGAACCTAGGTCATACATTTGGTCATGCGATTGAAGCCGAGTTAGGTTATGGTAATTGGCTACACGGAGAAGCCGTTTCGTCAGGTACCGTGATGGCTGCAAAAACTGCACAGCTTCAAGGGCTTATCACTGAGCAGCAAGTTGAACGAATTATTTCTATACTGAAGAGAGCACAACTACCAGTCCATACACCTGAGCAAATGTCATTTGCTGATTTTATCAAGCACATGATGCGCGATAAGAAAGTATTGTCTGGTGAACTTCGACTGGTTTTGCCTACCAGTATAGGAACAGCCGAAGTAGTAAAAGGTGTTCCTGAGTCGGTACTTGAGCAAGCGATCGACTTCGCACGCACCGTATAATTCTTCTAGTCTGTAATACCAAGCTGGCATCAATGATGTTGGTTTGGTACTACTCATATTGTCATTAGGATAACGCAAATGAGCTTGGCGCATGATCCACGTGTGTTGGAATTAGACTCTCAGACAGAACTGCTGGAACGATTGCAGCTGTTAACTAATTTTGGCTCAAACTTGGTGACATTAGGAGGAGCTCCGGGAGCTGGAAAAACTTGGCTAGCGCAATGCTATCTCGAAGCGTGGGCTCAAGACAAAAACCAGTCTCTACTCATGTGTCATGCCAACCAAGGTGATGACCAGCGTCGTTCGACAATCTTAACTCAGCTCGTTTCCGAGCCGCTATTTAACCCATCTGACTCTCTTGTAGAATCTTTTACGCGCTTAATGGAAGGTGAAAGCTGTGATGTGGTTATCGCAGTGGATGATGCTCATCTGCTGAGTGAGTCTTTTGTGTCTGAGCTTTGGATGTTAGTGCTTGAAGCGCAAACCAACCCGAGCTGGACGGTTAATGTGCTGTTGTTTGCAGAGTCTAACAGTATGGATGCGCTCCTGACTCGTTTAAGTTATGGTCAGGAACACAAACCAATTGATCTTGAAATTGAACCACTTAGCCAGCAGGAAGCGGATCGTTTTTTTGAACATTTGGTGATTCGATTTGTCGAAGATGACATGGAAAAACGGGTACGCAACGCGTATCGGACGGTCGCTCGCCGCCCTGGCGAGATCATGGCGTTAGGGGATTATAAAGTGGAAAAAAGGATTATTATCCGCTCGATAGTGGGTTCTCCGGTGAATATTGCATTACTGGTTATTACTCTGCTGGTGTTAATCGGTGGCGGGTACTGGTGGATGATGATGCAACCATCTGCAGACGACAAAGCACAGCAAATTACCCAGTCGATGGAGCAGACGGTAATTCCTACTCTCTCTGAAAGCGAAGCCGGAACAGAAGCTAGCGCAGTGATCATTGAACCAGAGCCCGTTATAGATCAGACCTTGGTGAATGCGGTTGATGACTCTATGGCTTTGCCACCCGATGTCACCGAGCAGGTAACAAGTGTCGGTACTGCTGATGATGCACAACAGCGGGTAGTAATCACCTCAGACGTTGTTGATGCGTTGATGGAAGGTAAACCTGAACAAGTGGATACCAGCGTGATCGATGAGGTGGTTGAACAATCTATGGTCGAAGAGCCGACTCCGGTTGAAGAAGCGGTATCGCCTCAAGAGCAGACGCCATCAGCAACAGAAACGGTCATTAAGTTCTCCTTTACTAAAGATGAACTTAAGAGTTTTTCTTCACGCAGCTATACTTTACAGCTTGCCGCAGTTAGCTCGCTTCAAGAAGTTCAGAAATTTATCGATCAGCATCAACTTGCTAACCAAGTCTTTATTTATCCAACGGAACGCAATGGTGTTGAATGGTACATTATCACCTATCAAAACTACCCAACGATTCAGGTTGCGCGTGATGCAGTGGCTGGATTATCGAGTGAGTTGCAAAAACTGGATCCGTGGGCAAAGTCGTTGAATCAAGTTCAACGCGAGATAGATCGTGGCAGCCAAGAGAACTAGATTGTTTTTCACCGCAAAATAGCCTGAGATTAATTACAAAATATGTTACATTCCGCAGCCTTAATTTGTGGTTGATAGATAGAGCACTAGATGAAGAAGCAGCGAGCCTTCCTGAAATGGGCAGGGGGTAAATACGGACTTGTCGAAGATATCCAGCGTCACTTGCCTGAAGCTCGTAAACTGGTAGAGCCGTTCGTAGGTGCTGGTTCTGTTTTCCTCAATACGGACTACGAGCAATACCTGCTGGCAGATATTAATCCGGATCTGATCAATCTGTACAACCTTCTTAAAGTAAATCCACAAGAGTACATCTCGGAAGCGAAGCGTTGGTTCTGTGCTGAGAATAATCGTAAAGAAGCTTATCTCGATATTCGTCAGCAGTTTAATGCCACTGACGATGTCATGTATCGCTCCTTAGCATTTCTTTATATGAACCGTTTTGGTTTTAATGGCTTATGTCGTTACAACAAGAAGGGTGGGTTTAATGTCCCTTTCGGTTCGTATAAGAAGCCGTACTTCCCTGAAGCTGAGCTAGAGTTCTTTGCGGAAAAATCAAAGAAGGCGACTTTCGTATGTGAAGGCTACCATGAGACCTTCAAGCGTGCGCGAAAGGGCAGTGTGGTTTATTGTGATCCTCCTTATGCACCGTTATCTAACACAGCGAACTTTACCTCATACGCAGGCAATGGGTTTAGCTTAGATGATCAGGCCGCTTTGGCTGATGTTGCCGAGCGAGCTGCAGTAGAACGTGGAATCCCAGTTCTTATCTCTAACCACGATACAACACTCACTCGCCGCTTATATCATGGCGCAGAGCTTAATGTGGTTAAGGTGAAGCGTACTATAAGCCGCAATGGTGCTGGGCGAAATAAAGTCGATGAACTGCTAGCGCTATTTAAGCCAACAGACAGTGAATAATCACATTTCATCAAGCTTTCCTATCTTCTGACCTTTAGCTTAGGTAGAATTGCGCGCAAAATGCTCTGTAATTCAGAGAATCTGTTTTGAATGCAATGATGCCAATTACTACTAGAGGTCAGGTATGAAAGATTTCCTTATCGCTCCATCGATTTTGTCTGCAGACTTTGCTCGCTTGGGTGAAGACGTTGAAAAAGTGCTCGCAGCAGGTGCTGACGTGGTTCACTTCGACGTAATGGATAACCACTACGTACCAAACCTGACTTTTGGCGCACCTATCTGTAAAGCATTACGTGATTACGGTATTACCGCACCGATTGATGTTCACCTCATGGTTAAGCCAGTTGATAGCATCGTTCCAGATTTCGCCAAAGCTGGCGCATCTATGATCACATTCCATATCGAAGCATCAGAGCACGTTGATCGTACGTTGCAACTGATTAAAGAGCACGGCTGTAAAGCGGGTGTTGTACTCAACCCTGCGACCCCTCTGTCACACCTTGAGTACATCATGGACAAAGTGGATATGATTCTACTGATGTCTGTGAACCCAGGCTTTGGTGGTCAGTCTTTCATTCCAAATACCCTTGATAAGTTACGTGCAGTGCGCAAGATGATTGACGAATCGGGTCGCGATATCCGTTTGGAAATCGATGGTGGCGTAAAAGTAGATAACATCAAAGAGATCGCGGAAGCTGGCGCGGATATGTTCGTAGCAGGTTCTGCAATCTTTAACGAGCCTGATTACAAACAAGTGATCGACCAAATGCGCGCAGAACTGGCTCAGGTGAAGTAATTCGATGAATAAGCGTATTAAACTGATTGCCTTCGATTTGGATGGTACTTTGCTTGATAGTGTGCCTGATCTCGCGGTAGCGGCTGATCAAGCCGTTCAAGCATTGGGCTTTCCCGCAGTCACTGAAGAGCAAGTTCGAGACTATGTGGGTAACGGTGCTGATATTCTGATCGGTCGTTCACTTAGCCGTAGTTTGACCGTGTCACCGGATCTTGACCCAGAATTGCATGCGAAGGCTCGTGTGTTATTTGATGATTATTACCAACAAGGCGGGCACAAGTTAAGTCATTTATACCCTGCGGTAAAAGAGACTTTGGCTGAACTGCACCGCGCTGGCTTTACGATGGCGTTGGTGACCAACAAACCTTCCAAGTTTGTTCCTGAAGTGTTGGCTCAGCATAACATTGGTCAATATTTTGTTGATGTGATTGGTGGTGATACTTTCCCTGAAAGAAAGCCTAACCCTATCGCACTTAACTGGCTGCTTGAGAAGCACAACTGCCAGCCTCAAGAAATGTTGATGGTTGGCGATTCGAGCAATGACATCAAAGCGGCGAAGAATGCAGGTTGTTACTCATTTGGTCTTACTTATGGCTACAACCACGGTGAGCCAATCTCAGACTCTGAGCCAGATTACGTCGCGGACACCATCGCAGATTTAGTCGATGCTGTAACGGTTTGCGCGTAAGCGCAATAAAATATCTTCCAAAATACTCGTTAATGAGTACACTGAGTAAACCGTGTCACTAGGTGATTGATAACCTGAATCGACACGGTTTTTTCATATATTTAGATTAAGAAGTCAAAGGAATCATTCCCATGAGCAAACCCATTGTATTGAGTGGTGTTCAACCATCAGGTGAACTAAGTATCGGTAACTACTTGGGTGCTCTACGTCAATGGCAACAAATGCAGGACGATTATGATTGCCAATACTGTGTTGTAGACCTTCATGCAATTACTGTCCGCCAAGATCCCAAGGCACTGCATGAAGCGACGCTTGACGCATTAGCAATCTGTCTTGCCGTTGGTGTTGATCCGAAAAAGAGCACGCTATTTGTTCAGTCACATGTACCAGAGCATGCTCAACTTGGTTGGCTTCTTAACTGCTATACCCAGATGGGTGAACTTGGTCGTATGACTCAGTTTAAAGATAAGTCTGCTCGTTATTCAAAAGATACCTCTAGCCAGTTCGGTGATGTGAATGTGGGTCTGTTTGATTACCCTGTATTGATGGCCGCTGACATTCTGCTTTATGGTGCGCACCAAGTGCCAGTAGGTAGTGACCAGAAGCAGCACTTGGAGCTAGCACGCGATATTGCTAACCGTTTTAACAACATCTACTCGCCAGAGCAGCCTATCTTCCAGGTACCAGAACCGTATATTCCAACAGTGAATGCACGCGTGATGAGCCTTCAAGATGCGACTAAGAAGATGTCAAAGTCAGACGATAACCGTAAAAACGTGATTACTCTGTTAGAAGAGCCTAAGTCAATCATTAAGAAGATTAACAAAGCTCAGACAGACGCAGAGACACCACCACGTATCGCTCATGACTGGGACAACAAAGCCGGTATTTCTAACTTGATGGGTCTTTACTCGGCAGCGACGGGTTTAAGCTTTGAAGAGATTGAAGCTAAGTACCAAGGTGTTGAAATGTATGGTCCGTTCAAGAAAGATGTCGGCGAAGCGCTTGTCGCAATGCTTGAGCCTATCCAAGCTGAATACCATCGTATCCGCGCTGATCGTGCGTACATGGATGAAGTGATGAGACAGGGTGCGGAAAAAGCATCTGCTCGTGCAGCTGAAACATTGAAGAAAGCATACCAAGCGGTAGGTTTCGTTACGCGCCCGTAGTGACCTAAAGTGCTTTTCGCTGCTGGATAACTAGATAGCGAGTTTTATAACAGCCGATGTGAATGCATCGGCTTTTTTGATCTGGTGGATTCGGACTTCACTCTTGCAAGAGATTACCATCCCTTTCTCCAGCTACAGCGCCCCTTCAAAGCCCATTTGACGCCACGCTTCAAAAGCAATGATCGCCACGGCATTAGAGAGGTTAAGACTGCGTGCATCAGGCATCATTGGAATGCGGATGCGCTGTTCCATAGGCATACTTTCAATCAAATCAGCGGGTAGGCCGCGAGTTTCTGGGCCGAATAACAGCACGTCACCTTTTTGGAATTGAGCGTCGACATGATGACCTGTGGTTTTCGTTGTGCAGGCAAAGATGCGATAGTCACCGCGCTCTTTCTCTAAGTATTCCACAAATGCCTGATAGTTTTTGTGTCGAGTAACGCGAGCAAGATCATGATAGTCGAGCCCTGCGCGACGTACTTTCTTCTCTTCCAAATCAAACCCTAGTGGCTCAATCAAATGTAAGTTGGCACCACAGTTGGCACATAGACGAATAATGTTACCAGTATTAGGTGCGATCTCAGGCTCATATAGGGCGATATCAAACATATTGTGATTCTTTAATTACTGACAGGATTGAGGCCTGAAAGTATAAGGCGGCTTGCCACAGCCGCCAAGTCTGACGTTGTGAGTTTTTGTTAGTTGTTTTGTGCTAGCGCTTGCCTGTAATGCTCGCTAACTGCATCCCAATTGACAACATTCCACCAAGCATCAATGTAATCAGGGCGTCGGTTCTGGTAGCTGATGTAATAGGCATGCTCCCACACATCCAGAGCAAGTATGGGTTCACCTTGAACGTCAGCAATGTCCATCAGTGGATTGTCCTGATTGGTGGTTGAAGTGATGTGAAGCTGACCCTCTTTGACCACGAGCCAAGCAAACCCTGAACCGAATGTGTTGATAGCTGCTTGAGCAAACTGTGCCTGAAATTCTGTAAAGCTACCAAAGCGGTCGTTTATCGCTTGAGCTAAATCGCCGCTAGGAGTACCACCGCCGTTTGGTCTCATACAATTCCAGTACAAGATATGGTTGTAGTAACCACCACCATTGTTCCTGACTGCTGGGGTATGCTGTGATATTTTCGCAAAAATTGCTTTCAGGCTGTTGGTTTCTAGCTCACTACCTTCAATGGCTGCGATAAACTTATCGTAATAGGTTCGGTGATGTTTGCTGTAATGCACTTCCATTGTTTTTGCATCAATGTATGGCTCTAGAGAGTCGTAAGCATAAGGAAGCTCTGGGAAAATATGCGACATAGTAAATCCTCCGTAATCGAAGGATTTACTTTAAATGATAATGAGATCTATTATCAACTGTGATTTTGTAGGGATATTTAGTGATGGAGAGGCAGTGTGATCGTCACGCACAGTCCTCCTAGTTTACTGCGCGTTGCACTCACGGTTCCGCTGTGCTGCCTTACTGCACTTTCGGTGATGGTCAATCCTAGTCCGGTACCACCACTGTGCCTATCACGAGCCGTTGATACGCGATAGAAAGGTCTGAAGATCGCATCGAGTTCATGGTCAGGTACCCCCTCACCATTGTCATCAACAGTGATCGTAATGTACTGGTTGGATTCTACCACTTGAACTTCGATACGATCCTTTCCGTAGTAGATGGCGTTGCGGACGATATTGTCTACCGCACTCATCAGCAGCTTGGGATTACCTGATATTGCACAACTTGGCAAGGTAGTGAAAATCAGTTCTTTATCCATTTGCTCTGCTTCAAATTGAGCATCAGAAAGGATGGCTTCCCATAGACTACTGACGGGCTGTAGCTCTCGATTTAAGTGGCTGTCGACTTGCATTCGTGACAGCTCAAGAAGTTCAGCAATCATCTGCTCTAAGCGTTGCGCTTCGGTATCTATGCGAGTTAATTCCGCGCTCTCCCCTTGTTTTCTGGTGGCAAGTGCATTTGCCATGCGCAGACGAGTGAGGGGGGAACGAAGCTCATGGGATATGTCGGACAGCAATCTCTGTTGACCTGAGATCATTTGGTTCACGGCTTCAACCATTTGGTTGAAACTAGCTCCTGCTTGGCGGAATTCACTGGTGCCTTTTTCCAAGCTAGGGTCGACAACAAACTCACCTTTCGCGACACGCTTTGCCGCTCGTTCAAGCTTACGAGCGGGTTGACTTAATGCCCACGCTAACCAGAGCAGTAAAGGCGTACTTACGATCATTACCGCAAATAGTAGCTGGAACGGTCGGTCAAACATTCGTAGCAAGAAAGGAGGTGGCTGGTTCCACTTTACACCAACAAACAGTAATAGATCCTGTTTTGCTAATGTCACAGGTAGGGGACCGGCAAACATGTAGTGACCGTATAGTTTTTGTTTTGGCTTTCCTGAAAGTTCGACACTCGTGATGAAGTTTTGCAGCGCTTTCGATCTATGTTCTCTTGAGTCTTGTGAGGTTAGCAGGCTGCCGTCGAGGTCGGTAACAAAAAAGCGCGGCCGAGTATCGCGAGGTGAGCGAGAAGGACCTTCAAGTTTGAATAGAATATTGGCAAGGTTTTCCTCGTTGGCGAACTGCTTCTCAATCGTCATTTTGAGTTCGATCAGACGATCATATTGATCGGCGGGAATATCACGAGCTTTCCTTGGATCAAGGTGAGGCAGAGACAGTACCGCCATCAGTACCAGAAACATGGTAAACCAGAAGATCGCAAAGATACGACCGTACAGACTGGTGATTTTTGGAAGTCGCATTAGTCCTCCTCAACCAGTAGATAGCCACGGCCACGAAGCGTTTTGATACGTGATTTGCCATCTTCTCTATCCGGAAGTTTTTTCCTCAAGTTAGATACATGCATATCGATAGCGCGATCAAAAGCGGCTAGACGTTTGCCCAGTACATCGAGGCTAAGGGTCTCTTTGGTTAGTGTCTGTCCCGGATTCTGAACAAAGTGGCTCAGCAACGCGAACTCCGTGGTGGTGAGATCAAGCAGTTGGCCCTGACAGTAAGCCTCCTGCTTGCCGGGATAGATTTGAATATCTTGGTATTCGACACAGTCTGAGTTTTTACTTTGCTTGCCATTGGCTGAGCTTTGAGTGCGACGTAAGATTGCTCGGATTCGCGCGAGTAATTCACGATCGCTGAACGGTTTAGGTAGGTAGTCATCAGCACCCAGTTCGAGACCAATGACACGGTCAATCTCTTCACCTTTGGCGGTGAGCATCAATACTGGGGTTTGCCAATCTTCTCGTAGACGTTTGAGAGTTTCCATCCCATTGAGTTTAGGCATCATGACATCGAGCAGAATTAAATCAATATCGTCGCTAAGTTGTGCTAGTCCTTCTTCACCATTGTTTGCTTCCGATACGTCGAACCCCTCAAAAGAGAGAACTTCTTTCAACAGGCTTGTGAGTTCTGTATCGTCGTCAATTAACAGTATATGTGGCATAGCAAGGTCTCAACTTAGTTTGGTTACCGTTAGTTTACTGGGAAAACGTCCATTGATTTAGTGTCATTATTGTTCTTTACGATTCTTTACGCTCTATAGACGTTGCTTTACGCTGCAAGTCGTATTCTACACTTAACCGCTGTGAAGACAGCTCATTCAACAGATTAACGTGAAGGGTACGATTATGAAATTAGCAAAAAAAGTAGTATTGGCAGCCGCTGTTCTTCCTCTAGCATTAGGTACAGCAAGTGCATATGCATTTGGTGGTAAAGATCACAAGAAGGGTGGCCATGGCGAATGTGGCGGCGGTTTTGACCGCGGTATTATGCGCCAACTGGATCTCACTGACGCACAGAAAGACCAGCTTCAAGAGATGCGTGAAACTGGTAAGAAAGAGATGAAAGCGGCATTCAAAGATAACTTCGAAACGCGCCATGCTGAAAATCAAGCACAGCATGCGAAAATGCAGCAGTTAGTATTGGCGGACAACTTTGACCAAGCGGCTGCGAATGAATTAGCGAAAGCTATGGTTGTTCAACAAACTGAGCACAAAGTTAAGATGCTGGAGAGACAGCACAAGATGCTAAGCATTTTGACTCCTGAGCAGAAAGCGAAGTTTGTTGAACTGCAACAAGAGCGCGCTACTGAGTGTGCTGAAAAAATGCAAAAGCGTTTTGACTAACCTTGTTAAGTAACGCATTCGAAGGCGGCCGAAAGGTCGCCTTTTTTTATGTCATTTTTATTCAACTTGTGAAGCGTTATACTTAGGGCATGTTTGCTTACTAATCAAAGTACTATGAAACAGGAATACGCTCGCCTTGTCACCATGGCAGCTTGGACAGCTACGATAGTGGCTACGCTTTTACTTATTGTTAAAGTCGCAGCTTGGTGGGTCACGGGATCGGTCAGTCTTCTCGCGTCATTGATTGACTCGATGCTTGATATTGCCGCCTCACTGGTCAATTTGGTTGTCGTTCGGTACTCATTACAACCGGCAGATCGAGAGCACACCTTTGGTCACGGTAAAGCAGAGTCTTTAGCTGCCTTAGCCCAGGCGATGTTCATTTCAGGTTCGGCGGTCTTTCTTATTCTTAACGGCATAGAGCGTTTCTTCAGGCCTCATGCTCTCCAGTCACCAGAGTATGGCGTATATGTCAGTTTGTTTGCCATTGCGGTGACATTGGGTTTGGTTACCTTCCAAAAACAAGTTGTCAAAAAAACGGGCAGCCAAGCGATCGCCGCCGACTCACTTCACTATCAGTCCGATCTCTATATGAACGCGGCGATTATGTTGGCGCTGGGTTTAAGTTGGTTTGGTATCACACAGGCAGATGCGGTGTTTGCTGTCGGGATCGGTGTGTTTATCCTATACAGCGCATTCAAGATGGTTCAAGAAGCCATTCAAACACTACTGGATAGAAAGCTTCCGGATGATGAACTTAAAGCCATTCGACAGTGTTGCTTGAATGTGAAGGGAGTACTGGGCGTTCATCAACTAAGAACGCGGATGTCTGGCCCTACACGTTTTATTCAGCTTCATTTGGAATTGGAAGATAATATGCCATTGCTTGAGGCGCATCGAATCTCTGATCAAGTTGAGGATAAATTGCTTGAGCTTTTTCCACAATCGGATGTACTAATTCATCAGGATCCCTATTCTGTGGTATTGGGAGCGGAGAAAGTCCAGAAGTCTCAAGATTGGTAAGAGTAACAACGCAGACAAACCGTCAACTATTGACTATCTTTTCAGCGATACCACTTTTAACTGTGATCCTGATGTGTATCAAGTAAGTCAATGTGCAAAGCTGTAATACTCTTACATAAGTAGAAAACTTACATAATTTGATGCAAATAAAAGTAGTATTCCTTTCTAGGAAAGGTAACATATTGCACAGTTAAAGGAATTTTGTTGGTGGCTTGTTTGAAAGCGGCTGACGTAAAAATTGAAATAAGATTCCCAAAAATCGAGGGTGAGCATGATTAAGAAGATCGGTGTCTTAACAAGTGGCGGTGACGCACCTGGTATGAACGCAGCAGTCCGTGGTGTAGTTCGTACTGCACTATCTGAAGGGTTAGAGGTTTACGGTGTATTCGATGGCTACTTAGGCCTATATGAAGATCGTATCAAACAACTGGATCGTTCAAGCGTTTCTGACGTGATCAACAAGGGCGGTACGTTCCTAGGTTCTGCACGTTTCCCTGAGTTCAAAGAAGTAGAAGTTCGCCAAAAAGCGATCGAAAACTTACAGAAACACGGCATTGAAGCTCTTGTTGTTATCGGCGGTGACGGCTCTTACATGGGTGCGAAGAAGCTGACTGAAATGGGTTACCCATGTATTGGTCTTCCTGGCACAATCGACAACGACATCGCAGGCACAGATTACACAATCGGCTACCTAACTGCTCTTAATACAGTTATTGATGCGATCGACCGTCTACGTGATACTTCATCTTCTCACCAACGTATTTCTATCGTAGAGATCATGGGTCGCCACTGTGGTGATCTTACGCTTATGTCTGCGATCGCTGGTGGTTGTGAGTACATCATCACACCAGAAACGGGTCTGGATAAAGAGAAGCTAATTGGTAATATCCAAGATGGCATCGCTAAAGGTAAGAAGCATGCGATCATTGCTCTAACAGAGCTAATGATGGATGCGAACGAGCTAGCTAAAGAGATAGAAGCGGCAACAGGTCGTGAGACTCGTGCTACGGTTCTGGGCCACATTCAACGTGGTGGTCGTCCAACGGCGTTTGACCGTGTACTTGCTTCACGCATGGGTAACTACGCTGTACACCTTCTAATGGAAGGTCAAGGTGGTCGCTGTGTTGGTATTCAGAAAGAGCAACTTGTTCACCACGATATTATCGATGCAATCGAGAACATGAAGCGTCCTGTACGCACTGACCTGTTCAAGGTAGCGGAAGAGTTGTTCTAAGCACATCGCTAACATGATTCAAATAAAAAGCCAGTTGGGAAACCAACTGGCTTTTTTACTCTTTGTCGTTTGGTTAGTTCACAATCATGGTTGAGATAACGTAACCGACAGTCGTAGCAGTAACCACGCCAATGAAACCTGGTAGCAAGAAGCTGTGGTTGAGAATGTACTTCCCGATTTGGGTTGTCCCTGAGCGGTCGAAGGTAATCGCGGCTAGGTCACTTGGATAGAATGGGAAGAAGAAGTAAGCATAACATGCGGGTAGTACACCAATCAGAACAGGGGCTGGAATGCCCATCGCAAATCCAAGTGGCAACATGATGGTAAGAACCGCAGCCTGACTCTTGAGGAACACTGACACCACAAACATCGCGATGGCGAAAGTCCATGGATGCGCGGCCACAATGTCACTCACCAAACTGATTAAGTAGGGTTTGTGGAAGCCGATAATCGTGTCACTCATCCAAGCAATACCAAAGATGATGATCACCGCCGTCATACCTGCGATAAACACGTTACTGTGGACGATTTTTTTCGGCTCTACTTTAGTGGTGAGCAGAATCAACGCACCGACAGATAGCATCAGGAACTGAATCGCTACCGACATCTTAACTCCGCTTGGTAGCAGACCTAAATCTTTACCAAACATCGCGACAAATATGACGGTGGCGATACCCGCGAGGAAGATGGTTAAACCTTTCTTCGCAATGCCTTCATGGCTAGGAGTTTGATCGTCTTCATCGCTGGCATCAATCAGCTGCGCTTTGAATTCAGGATCTTGGCAACGTTCAATGAATGCTGGATCTTGATCGAGATCTTTACCGCGTTTCAAACTCCATAAACAGCCAACGAGTACACCAATCAGCGTTGCTGGAATGGTGACAAGCAGTACGTTAACTAGGCTGATATCGAGACTGTTGTCTGCGGCAGTCGCCATGACAACAGCCGCTGCTGCTGCAATCGGACTTGCCGTGATCCCCATTTGTGACGCGACCGTAGACATTGCCATTGGTCTTTCAGGGCGAATCCCTTTCTTATATGCCACATCATAAATAACAGGAAGAAGTGGGTAAACCGAGTGGCCAGTCCCGACTAACACAGTAAGAGAGTAAGTACAAAGTGGGCCTAAGAAGACAATTTGACTAGGGTGTTTGCGTAGCAGGCGCTCTGCGAACTTAACCAGTAGTTTGAGGCCACCCGTTGCTTCGAGTGTGGCTGATGCTGCGACCACCGCGAGAATGATCAGCATTACACTGATAGGGGGTGATCCCGGTGCGACACCAAAAACGAAGGCCAGAACAGAAACGCCCAGACCACCGAGTAAACCAAAAGCAATGCCTCCATGGCGGATACCGATAAAAATGACCGTCAGAAGCAGGAGCATATGCACGTAAAACATAATCTAACCCTACAGTAAGTTGAAAGTTATGATTATGCTAACCCGAAAGGGGTAGGCGAAATGTGAGGTCTTTTGCTTATCTCGCGCATGACTTTCACTATTCGCCTCTTCTTTGTTTGTTATCAAATAACGAAGCTTAAATGGAGGAAATAGGTCGACTTATATTTAAGGCTTATGCACCAGGACGTAATCTCTTACGTTTCTGAAATGTTTGGTGTACGCCTCGACGTAACGCCTTAACTCTGTTTTCTGCTTTATCTACGCCAAGCAGAACCGTGAGTGCGAGCAAGGTAATAAGGACGGACTGTTGTAAGTATCCTAATCCTATCATCAAGCCTAGAGCCGCAAGCATCCAGATAACGGCCGCGGATGTCACACCGTGGATCTTGCCATCTTGCGTCATCATTACGCCGGCACCAAGAAAACCAACACCGGTAATGATTTGCCCAAGCACGCGAGCTTGGTCAAGGGTGTTTGGCGAGAGTGATACGGCCATAGACATAAATAAATAGGTACCGGAAATGATCAGAATTGAAGTACGAATACCGACAGGTTTACCGCGAGTCTGACGTTCGACACCAATTAAAATACCATTGATAGCGCAGCAAAGTAGCGCTAGCCAACTGAATGGTCCTAAGTCTAATAGTTGATCTAAAGTTGGTTGCATTATGACCTCCAAAACGCTGGAGTATGCATAGATTACAGGTGTCGATCGAACAAAAGATTTCTATCTTTAAGACAAAAAACTAGCAGCCATCTGTGGTAAGAATAAAACTCGGCGGATCGGTTTCCGTCGCCTCGGTGTACTGTAAGAAACAGTTTAGTCCAACTTGTCTTCGACTCGCCGGCATATAGAGAATAATGCCGTCGTCGCCATTGGTATTGCTAAAGTACCAGTCAGCATTGTCGCTGCCCCAAGTGGTGTTTTCTATGTTGGCATCAATAAGATGGCCCCATGCGTTTGCATTGTCTGCTCTCGCATAGCCGTAGACAAGCAAGACATTTTCACCTTCAATCTCAATCGAAGCGTTCTCCTCGGTGTCGAGACCTCGAACCGATGACAAACCAATTAACTGATCGTTTGCGCCTTGCATGGCACTACGTAACCCTTGTAGGGCTGAAATGCGTGCGTCCGACTGGATATTTAACATACGTGGCAACGCTGTGACCGCTAGGATACCGAGCACAACAATGACGATAATGAGTTCAATCAGGGTAAATCCACGTACGTTTTTCATTACTACTCTAAATGTAGGTCGAGAGGGGTTTTACTGGCGCGACCGCCAATTTCTCTAGTCAGTTTCGGTACCAAGTAACCAGAGACTTGTTCCAAGACACCAGCCATGATTCTTTTGGCTTCCTGATCAGAAATAAAGAAATGCGCAGCGCCTTGCACCTTGTCTAGTACATGGATGTAATACGGCAGAACGCCTGCATCAAACAGTGCGTTGCTCAGTGCAACTTGGCTAGCAACACTGTCATTTACACCTTTCAGCATCACGCCTTGGTTGAGCAGAGTAACACCAACTTGTTTGAGGCGAGACAATGCATTGGTCAGAGTTTGATCTATCTCCTGTGCATGATTGATATGCGTCACTAAGATCACTTGTAGACGAGTTTGAGCCAATGTGTCCGTCAGAGCCTGGGTGATACGATCTGGGATGACGACAGGTAAGCGTGAGTGGATACGTAAGCGCTTAATATGGCCAATATCTGCAATATGATTGATGAGCCAATTTAACTCATCATCCTTGGCCATGAGAGGATCGCCACCCGATAAAATGATCTCGTCGATCTCAGGGTGTTGCTGAATGTAGTCGAGGCTGGTCTGCCAAACTTGCTTAGATCCTTTGTTCTCGTCGTACGGGAAATGTCGACGGAAACAGTAGCGGCAATTGATGGCGCAGCCGCCTTTTACAATCATCAATGCGCGATTACGATATTTGTGCAGTAATCCTGGGATGGCATTGTTCTGCTCTTCGAGCGGATCGTTGGAATACCCTTGATGAATTTCAAACTCTTCACTCAATGGCAGCACTTGGCGTAAAAGCGGGTCATAAGGGTTGCCTTTTTCCATTCTATCGACAAAACTTTGCGGCACACGCTGCGCAAAAAGCTTTCGAGCTTCAAACCCGTTCTGCCAAGGGGTCGGATCAATTTCAAGTTGTTCGAGCAGTTTTGCAGGATCCGAGATCCCATTCGCTAGCTGTTTAAGCCAGTTTTGCTCAACAGATTCAACTTTTCGGGTTATGATGTGCGGCATTGAATTTAGCTCTAAGAATGTAAGAGGAAAAAATGGCTACTGTTAGCACCAATGAATTTAAAGGCGGTCTAAAACTAATGCTTGATAACGAGCCTTGCGTTATCTTGGAAAACGAATACGTTAAACCTGGTAAAGGCCAAGCGTTCAACCGCGTAAAAATTCGTAAACTTCTTTCTGGTAAAGTGCTAGAGAAAACCTTCAAGTCTGGTGATACTTGTGAAGTTGCAGACGTAATGGATATCGACCTAGATTATCTATATAACGACGGCGAATTCTACCACTTTATGAACAACGAAACATTCGAGCAGATTGCTGCTGATGTTAAAGCGGTAGGTGACAGCGCTAAGTGGTTGGTTGAAAACAACACTTGTATGCTAACTCTTTGGAACGGCAACCCAATCGTGGTAACGCCACCAAACTTCGTTGAGCTAGAAGTAACCGATACAGATCCAGGCCTAAAAGGCGATACTCAAGGTACGGGTGGCAAACCTGCAACACTATCTACAGGTGCAGTAGTACGCGTTCCTCTCTTCATCTCTATCGGCGAAGTGATCAAAGTAGATACTCGCTCTGGCGAATACGTTAGCCGTGTAAAATAAGCATTACTTAGGTTAAGTTTTAGAAAAAGGTCACTTCGGTGGCCTTTTTTATTTTTATCTGCAAGGTTTGATGTGCCACAATTCTAGGTCAGTCCGATGGTACTAAACTAGAACCTATGAAACAGTCTCTTAAAATATGGCTAGATGCCGCTCGACCAAAAACCTTGCCTCTGGCATTGGTTTCTATCTTAACGGGTAGCGTATTGGCGTACTCCACTCACCAATTCTCTTTTGTTGTTGCGCTATTGGCGTTTTTGACAGCTACGTTGCTCCAGATTTTATCGAATCTTGCCAACGATTATGGCGATGCAGTGAAAGGAACCGACAATGAAAATCGGCTGGGACCGATGCGTGCGATTCAGTCGGGTGCAGTGAGTCAGTCTGCTATGAAGCAGGCGATGATGATTAATGTAGTCCTGACTGTTATTGCGGGTCTGACGTTGGTGATGTACGCGTTAGAAAGCTTACAGAGCATCTTGGCCTTTATTGGCTTAGGTATGTTGGCAATCGTTGCGGCAATTGCTTACACCGTTGGCAATAAACCTTATGGCTATGTTGGCTTAGGTGATATTTCAGTCTTTATTTTCTTTGGTTTACTCGGCGTAGCAGGGACTTACTTCTTGCATACCGGCATCGTGGCTCCTTTGCTGATCCTGCCTGCGATTGGCTGTGGTTTGCTGGCTGTCGCTGTCCTGAATATCAATAACATGCGTGATATTGAAAATGACCAAGAATGCGGTAAGAAGACGGTCGCCGTGCGTCTTGGGCAAAAACGTGCCAAGCAGTACCACTTTGTCCTACTAGTGGGGGCTGTTATTGCTTTTGCCGCCTATTTGGTGCATCAACCCAGTCCAATATGGATCAGTCTGCCGTTTCTTCTCAGTCTGATTGTGACCTACAAACATGGTCGAGCCGTCTGGTTGGCACAGCAACCAGCGCAGATTGCGCCAATGATGCCTGTAATAGTGAAATGCTCAATGGTGACCAACTTGCTGTTTGCTGGAGTGGTCATAGCTCAAACTCTGGTGAGTTAAATGATGCATGTCATTGCAATGACTTAATGACCCTATATACTCGATGGAGATAACGAACGGTATGGGAAGGAATACTATGGAATACAATACCTCTGCCTTGTGCGACATCTACTTAGAGCAAGTCGATGTCGTTGAGCCCATGTTTAGTAACTTTGGTGGGTGCGCATCGTTCGCAGGCCAGATCACTACGGTGAAATGCTACGAAGACAATGGATTAATCCGTGAGATCTTAGAGCAAGACGGCCTTGGTCGAGTACTGCTTATTGACGGTGGTGGCTCTTTACGCCGAGCTTTGATTGATGCAGAACTTGCGTCAATGGCAGAAGAGAACGAGTGGGAAGGTATTGTTGTTTACGGTTGTGTCCGAGAAGTGGATGAACTGGAAGACATGAGTATCGGTATTCAAGCTATTGCTTCTATTCCAGTAGGCGCAACGTCCCAAGGTGTGGGGGAGGTTGATATTCCGGTTAACTTCGGTGGCGTCACTTTCCTTCCAGAAGATTACCTATACGCAGACAACACAGGGGTGATTCTTTCTCAAGAACCACTTGATGTTGATTTAGAAATCGATGATGAAGAAGAAATCGTGGTTAATGAATAACCCGTGAATCTTTACACAAACACCGGCCTAAAGGTCGGTGTTTTGCTTTATGGCCGTGAAGTAAGATAAGTACGACGAAGTTTGGTTGCATAAAGATAGCCCGCGGTCCCTCCGACAATATTGCCTAGTGCAATTCCGACAAATAACCCTTCAATATCGTACCACTGACCGCCAAGCCACGCGCATGGCAAGGTAAAAAGAAACAAACGCATAAAGCTCCATTGGAAAGCACGCATCGGTTGATGAAGGGCATTGAGTCCAGAGACCAACATCATCATTATGCCTTGAAAACCATAGCTAAAAGGCACCACTAACAGGTAATGCCAAAGCAGATCTTTTACCGCAACCTCCTGAGAGAAAAGGGCTGCAATCGGGATACTGAGTGGCACCATCATAATGAATATCCCGAGCTGGAAGACGATGGAGAAGCGCATGCTAAGAAACAGACCTGCAAAACTTCTCGTTGGATTATTTGCTCCCATATTCTGGGCGATGAAGGGCGTTAGAGCTGAAGTCAACGCCATTAAAACTAATATCAGAATGGACTCAACTCTC
Source organism: Vibrio sp. TRT 1302 (assembly GCF_050113875.1). Lineage (NCBI taxonomy): Bacteria > Pseudomonadati > Pseudomonadota > Gammaproteobacteria > Vibrionales > Vibrionaceae > Vibrio > Vibrio sp. TRT 1302. The sequence continues at coordinate 65,066 of NZ_JBNJOF010000020.1, forward strand.
TGCGCAGCGCCATAAGCGGCAACCGCTGCTGTGCCATGAGAAGAGAGCATCATCATTAAAATAGCGCCAGAGATAGGAGTTAGAGCATTAGATAATGCCGCTGGAGTACCAATCTTAAGGATCTGTTTCCAGTCTTTTAAGAGAGAATCAAAGTTAGGCAGAGCAAGTAGTTTCTCACGTTTCGCCAATACATAAAGCGAGCCGATTAAAGCCCCAAGCCAACTGAATGCACTGGCGATGGCAGCGCCTTGAATTCCAAGTTCAGGAAAAGGTCCGTAGCCAAAGATAAGTAGCGGGTCGAGTAGCCCGTTAATAAATCCAGCTAACATCATAATTTTTGCGGGGGTTTTCGTATCGCCTGTGGCACGAATCGCACTGTTACCCGCCATTGGGATCACCAGCAGAGGAATGGTTAGGTACCATATCTGCATATACTGTTTAATCAGCGGCAGTAAATCAGTTTTTGCGCCAAGAGCTAGAAATAAAGGTTCTATGGAAAAGAAACCCATCGCGGAAGCGAGCACCACAAGAGTCACAGCCAAGATTAGACCGTGGGTAGAAAATCGCGCTGCGTCTTGAGCTTGGCCTTGTCCCAGCAAACGCCCAATGCTGGTCGACAGACCAATACCGATTCCCATAGTGATACAGTTGACCGCAAAGGTCACTGGAAAGGTATAGCTGATCGCCGCTAGGGCTTGTGTACCCAGCAGAGAGATAAAAAATGTATCGACTAAGTTGAACATCAGAATCGCGATCATGCCGAACGTCATCGGAACGGTCATCTGACGGAGAACTAGGGGAATCGAGCCTGTTAAAAGGCCATGCTTATCCTGCATTCGGCACAACTACTAGTGATCGGAAAAGCGTAGGATACTTGATTGAGCCAACAGACACAAAAAAGGCCAGCAAAAGCTGACCTTTATTCTTTTCTATGTATCTAGAAAATTACGCTTTAGCTGCTGCTGCCGCTTTTGCGATTGCTGCGAAGCTCTTAGCATCTAGAGATGCACCACCAACTAGCGCACCATCGATGTCTGGTTGAGAGAAGTAAGCTTCTGCGTTTTCAGGTTTAACAGAACCACCGTATTGGATGATTACTTGTTCAGCGACTTCTTGGCTCTTCGCAGCGATTAGAGCACGGATAGAAGCGTGAATACGCTGAGCATCTTCAGCTGTAGCTGCTTTACCAGTACCGATTGCCCAGATTGGTTCGTAAGCGATGATTGCATCGTTAAGTGCTTCTACACCGTAAGTATCGATAACAGCGTTGATTTGACGCGCACATACCGCTTCAGTTTCGCCAGCTTCGTTTTGAGCTTCAGATTCACCGATACAGAAAACAGGTTTTAGACCGTTCTCTTTTAGGAAAGCGAATTTCTTAGCGATGAACTCGTCTGATTCGTTGTGGTACTCACGACGCTCAGAGTGACCAATGATGATGTGAGTTGCACCGAAATCTTTCAACATTTCTGGAGACATGTCGCCAGTGAATGCACCACTGTTGTTTAGGTCAGTGTTTTGTGCACCAAGGATGATTTTGTTACCACCTTTAGCGATTAGCTGTTCAGCTAGGTCAATGTATAGCGCTGGTGGAGCTACAGCAACGTCTACACCTTCAACGCCTTCAAGCTCAGCGTTTAGACCATTTAGCAGCTCTTTAACCATTGCTTTGCTGCCGTTAAGTTTCCAGTTACCCATCACTACAGGACGACGCATAGGAATATCTCCGTGTTTAATCAATTAATGTAAAAAATCTTCGTAAGAATATAACAGATAAAATGGGTTAGATCATGATTACCGTCATGTCTTAACCGGATATCATTTATTGGTAGGAGCAGTCATGCCACATATCTGGTGCAATTGATGGAGATATCAGTGATCCATGGTACAGATTGGCTGAAACATGCTCGGAATTAAGCATAGAAATTGGTAATAGTGTTGTCCATTCCCCCTTTCTCGTGAAACTCTCTTACATTTGAGGAATACTATGCCAAATCTAGTCATGGAATACTCCAACTCTGTGGATGAACGTGTCAATGTTCAAGGGTTGTTGGAAGACTTACATCAGGTTGCGATCCAGTGTGGGTTGTTTGATATCGGTTCAATCAAGTCAAGGGCGCTCCGTTGCCATAACTGGTTGATTGGCGATGAAGGAGACAGTGTTGACTTTATCCACATCAGTTTTGAACTGTTAGATGGGCGCAGTACAGAGCAAAAAAGAGAGCTGTCACGCCAATTGATGGATGTGCTGTCAGAGCAGGCAGGGCATGTTCGTAGTCTAACGGTGAATATCCGCGACATGGATAAAGAGAGTTTTCAGAAAGTTGTGAATTAGATTACTTTGATCTAATTATTTTCTAATTTTGGGTATTAAAGATGTCAATGAAAGAACTGTTATTCTCGTTTCACGGTCGTATAGGACGCAAAACCTATTGGACTTGGAATGTGGCTTATTACTTATTAATTGTCGGTTTTGCGTTGGGAATGAATGTTCTATTTCCATCTATAGCGCACCTCATTTTGCCGGTATTCTTGCTGATTGTTCTTCTACCGGATCTCGCCATTACCGCTAAACGCTGGCATGACAGAGGTAAGTCAAGCTGGTGGTTGCTGCTCAATATTCCTTTAGTGATTGGACGAATGACCATGCCTGTTGGCGATCCAAGCCAAAGCGCGCAACCAACCACTTTACAAGCAGTGAGCTCAATGGCTGCACTCATTTGTGGTCTATGGATTCTGATTGAGTGTGGTTTCCTTAAAGGCACGGATGGTGAGAATCAATACGGGCCCGAGAGTCACTAGAATTAGAGAGAACCGACTTCGTCTTTTTAGATGTAGTCGTGGTGAGCGAGTTGAAAGTTACTGGCGGCGCTGAAGCTTAATTAACGGCATCTAAGAAAAAAGGGTTGGTACCGTGTGCCAACCCTTTAAAGTTTCTGGTTACTTTCTCAACAATACCTGTTCGACTTTATGATTTTGCCCTTTTTGCAAAATTAAGTGTGCGCGTCCTTTGGTTGGCAAAATATTCGCATCTAGGTTCACACCATTGATCGCTTGCCAGATGCTGTGCGCTTTTTCAATCGCCTGTGGTTCAGTCAGCTTAGTGTAATGGCTAAAGTAAGAGCCGGGTTTGGTAAAGGCACCCTGACGAAACTTCAAGAAACGTTCGACATACCACTGTTCAATAATGGTGCTTTCAGCATCCACATAAAGTGAAAAATCAAGAAAGTCAGAAACAAAGACACGATGAGGATCGTGAGGGTAGTCCATACCACTCTGTAGGACGTTTAAGCCTTCAATAATCAGCACATCTGGGCGATCGACCACTTTGACCTCGTCAGTGATGTCATAAGTGATGTGAGAGTACACCGGAACTTCTAGATTCGGTTTGCCGGCCTTTACATCCGAGACAAACGCAACCAACTGTTTGATATCGTATGACTCAGGGAAGCCTTTTCGATGCATGATGCCGCGTTCATCGAGTACTTTCTTTGGGTACAGGAAACCATCGGTGGTCACCAGTTCAACTTTAGGGTGGTTATCCCAGCGAGATAATAGCGCTTTGAGCAAACGCGCGGTGGTACTTTTACCAACGGCGACACTTCCCGCGATACCAATGATAAAAGGAGGCGCAGACTCTTGATTCTCAAGGAAGTTATTTAATACTGAGTTCCTGCTCTGGCGTGCAGCGACGTAAAGATTTAGCAAACGGGCTAGCGGCAGATAGATTTCTTCAACCTCATCCATCGTAAGGCTTTCATTTACCCCTTGTAGCTCAACCAAATCGGTCTCGGATAACGTCATAGGCACAGCATTACGCAGCGCGGCCCATTGCTGACGATTAAAAGAGAGATACGGCGTCATAGTCATCCTAACTTGGTTTTACTAATACGATAGAGCAGCGAAAATACAACAACCGCTAAAGATTTCCAACGACATAGTCTACATAAGTCAATTTTTGGCGATAAATTGGGCGAATTTTCAACAAATAAGCCCAAACGGACGAAAAAGAGATTTTTTTTTAAATTTACTATTGCAAGGCAGAAAATCATTCAATAGAATGCGCACCACTTATGCCGACTTAGCTCAGTAGGTAGAGCAACTGACTTGTAATCAGTAGGTCACCAGTTCGATTCCGGTAGTCGGCACCATTCTCTCCTTTAGTAGTGAGAATGGATAGAAAATTTGGAGGGGTTCCCGAGTGGCCAAAGGGATCAGACTGTAAATCTGCTGGCACTGCCTTCGATGGTTCGAATCCGTCCCCCTCCACCATATTCTTTAGGAAATAGCTCACAGAGTTACGTGTTGCGGGCATCGTATAATGGCTATTACCTCAGCCTTCCAAGCTGATGATGCGGGTTCGATTCCCGCTGCCCGCTCCACTCTATTTTGAGTGCTGATATAGCTCAGGCGGTAGAGCGCATCCTTGGTAAGGATGAGGTCGGCAGTTCGAATCTGCCTATCAGCACCAGCTCTATTAAAGCAAACTTTTCCTTTTGATACTTTCTTGCTGCTGAACTACGTTTAGTGTTTGAGAGTAACTTTATTACCAATACTTTTTGGTTGCGTGGTCATCAAAGCCACCTAAATCCGTACCTAGAGGGACAACTCATGTCTAAAGAAAAATTTGAACGTACGAAACCGCACGTAAACGTTGGTACTATCGGCCACGTTGACCACGGTAAAACAACTCTAACTGCAGCTATCTGTACAACACTTGCTAAAGTGTACGGCGGTGAAGCGAAAGACTTCGCATCTATCGATAACGCTCCAGAAGAGCGTGAGCGCGGTATCAC
>NZ_JBNJOF010000021.1:0-65214 GCF_050113875.1 Vibrio sp. TRT 1302
TACGCGCTGCACCAACACTTGGTTGCGGTACATACGCAGCTCGACCTGTCGATCCACCACTTGGTCTGCGGTTAAGTCATGCCGGCGGCTGGCTAAGGTGATTTGATAACAAAACCCGTAACAAGGTCGATGATGAAACACGCTGGCAGACAAGGACTCTTGCCCTTCGAACTGAGTCACAACCAAGGCATCATCGCCAAGTCCTTCTACATTTATGGTGTACGCTAAAGTGGCCATTTTTTCTCCTAGGGGAAAGGGAGAAAGCCATAACGTTAACGCACAGCACCACTCATGGCGGTTAAAGATTAAGGCTTCCTAGATACCCAACATAGCGAGGGGGACGTGTGAGCACTTTCCCTTGAACGCTTGTCATTTGAATCACACTGATTTTTCATCTTTATGCTGTTGGTTGAGTATCAGGATTGTTTCAATATCAAACAATTTGATCTAAGTCCTATTGCTTGATGAGAAGATAATGGCAATTTAGGAGCGAGTGGTTAACGTAGAAGTGGGTCAACTTACCTTGTTTGGTTGGTTAAGGTACGAATTTTTTACTCTTTCGCGCCAGTAAAACGAATATCTTGTAAGTTAAAACCAAGCTCTATATCCGTTTTCAGAGCGGCTATTTGTTTGCATCGGCGCGCTGACTCTATATGTTCATCGAGTTTTTTTCTGTACTTAGCGGGGAGCTCTTCACTGGCGTAAGCTTGTTCGATATCTTCAAATTGATTCAAGATCTCTTTTGCGGCTTTGGGACCAATGCCTGGTACACCCGGTACCTGACTTGAGCTAATCCCGGTCAATCCCCAGTAATCCGCCAATTGCTTAGATTTAACGCCAAACTCATTCTCAATAAATGGTTCATCTAACCAACGATGTTGGAAGTAGTCACGGATTTGCAGAGTCGGTGAGAGCAACTGACAGTAGCCCTTATCTGTCGATACAATAGTGACTTTCTCATTGTGGTTAGCGACTTTCATGGCGAGTGTCGCTACTAGGTCGTCAGCTTCATCACCATCAGAAAGTAACGAATCGATTCCAATCTTCCACCATGCATCTTGGATCGACTCTAACCCTTTTAGTAAAGGGTCTGGCATTGGTTTCCTATTTTGTTTGTATTCTGGAAGTATTTCCGCTCGCCATCCTCGCTCTTGCAAGTGGTGGTCAAACACAGCGATGATATGCGTCGGTTTGGACTCAGACAATATCCTATGCAGGGTACGAGACGTGGTTGAGATCGTTCTTGCTATATCGTTGGGATCAGGTTGGGCTGAATGGACTCGGCGGATCAGGTTTAGCGCGTCGATAATAACAAGATGAATAGACATACAAATCAAAAAAATAAGGGCACAGGGCCCTTATTGTATCGGATGAAGCTAAGAATGCCAGTCACTAACTACTGGTCTTAATCTGATAGCAAGGTTCGTATGCGGTGCCCCCTGGCAGTTTCATACGGTCTTGCTCAACGAAGTCTCTAAGCAACTTATCCATTTTTTTCATCAGAGTCGCATCGCCATCCAATATAAATGGACCGTGTCGTTCAATCTCTCTGATCCCTTCTGCTTTTACGTTACCAGCCACGATTCCAGAGAAGGCTTGACGCAAGGCTGCGGCGAGATTTTCTGGGCGTTGATTGAGGTGCAGATCAAGGCTCGACATATTGTCATGTGTTGGGTCAAACGGTAACTGAAACTCTGGCTCAATTTTTAGTGACCAGTTGAAGCTGTAGGCGTCACCGGTGTCTTTACGGTGTTGACGGACTTCTGCCATGCTCTGTTTCATGATTTGAGCGACTTTGGCAGGGTCGTCGACAACAATCTGGTAATGCTTTTGAGCATCTGGACCGAGCGTATCCCCAATGAAGCGGTCGATAGAGTTAAAGTATTCTGCGCTCTCTTTTGGCCCTGTGAGTACGATACGCAGAGGTTGATCTGCGTTTTCTGGGTGCATCATGATACCCAAAATGTATAGCAACTCTTCTGCGGTACCTGCGCCTCCAGGGAAGATAACAATACCATGCGCCATTCGTACAAACGCTTCTAAACGTTTTTCGATATCTGGCATGATAACCAGTTCGTTAACGATCGGGTTTGGCGGCTCTGCGGCAATGATCGATGGTTCAGTGAGACCAAGATAGCGTTGATCATAGTAACGTTGTTTGGCGTGTCCAATTGCCGCACCTTTCATCGGCCCTTCCATTGCGCCGGGACCACAACCTGTACAGATATTCAACTCACGTAGACCCAGTTCGTTACCGACTTCACGTGTGTATTGGTACTCTGTTGCATTAATCGAGTGGCCACCCCAGCAGACAACAAGGTTAGGTTCGATACCCGGAGTGAGTGCCCCCGCATTGCGCAGGATACCAAAAACAAGGTTGGTGATATGGCTAGCATTGGTTAAGTTGAGACGCTGATTGTCCGCAAGGTGCATGTTAACGTAGACGATATCACGCAGAACCGAGAACAGATGTTCTTGGATACCTTTGATGATTTCTCCATCTACGAACGCATGTTCTGGAGCGTTACTTAGCTCTAGTTTGATACCACGCTCACGGCGCACCACGTTTACATCAAATGATTTGTACTTATCCAGCAGCTCTTTTGAGTTGTCAGTATGACTACCTGAGTTAAGTACCGCTAGAGTACAGTTACGGTAGAGTTGGTAAAGATCACTCGCAGCAGTTTTCTTAAGGCGCTCAACTTCAAGTTGAGATAGTAAGTCCATACTGCCAGCTGGACTGATATGCGTGATCATAGTGACCTCCTTGAACAGCACTCTAGTTGAGTACATTATCGTTGTTATTCTTGTCCTTATGAGTCGCCAACAAGTCGTTATTGTTCAGCAACGGTCTTTTAAGCTTAGCAGGTTTTTGATGATATGAAAGCTAACTGTTTGATATATATAGATCAATCACAGTTTCATTGTGGCAGGAGAGTTGGAGACAGAAGGTTTAACGCCAAACGAGCTGGTTTTTACCGATGCTTTTCGCTTCGTTCAGGCACAAGTTGATTCGTTCTAGTACTTCTTCTGGAGTGTCAGAATCTTTGAAAGCTGTGCTTGCTGCGGAAAGTGTAATGGTCAAATTACGGTCACGGAATTTGAATGGCAGTTTAGAGACTTGTGTCTGTATCGTCTGAATAAGATTAAATGCGTCAGTGTCTGTGACTTCTGGCAGCAAAAGAATGAACTCTTCGCCAGAAAAACGTGCAACTGTGTCGGTATCTTGCAGCTCTTTCTTGATGGTACGAGCGATGATCTTAAGGGCTTTGTCTCCCGCCGCATAACCAAAACTGTCGTTGATCGACTTAAAGCCATCAATATCCAGCAGTACCACTCGTAAGCAGTGTTGGGCGCGAATCCAGCGTCGATACTCGAGTTCTAATCGATCTGTGAAGGCTGCACGGTTGTACACCTTTGTTAGTGGGTCCAACAGCATGCGTTGAGCTTGATCTTCTAGGCGACGTCGGTAGTCTTGAGTGACTTCAAACAGCGCTTCCAGCTGATTCTTGCCATAGTTCATTCTATCGATTAACGCTTGCTCACGCTGTTCTGCGTGCTTTAGGCGTTCCGTCAAAGAATTGAGTTGAACAAGTAGCGGTGTAACTTGTGATTTCAGCGACTCCAGATTGGTTGCCGACGTCACTTTCGCTTGAGTATCGCTCAGCAGATCGGTTAGTTCACCGTTCATTTCTTGGCGATGTTCAAAATAACTGTGTGATTGCTGGACGTTTTGCGCTGAACTTTTCAGTGTGGATGACAGAGACGCATTGACTTGTTCTAGGAACTGTTCAGAGGTTTTACGCTCATAATGGGTGCCATCAATGACCAACTTGAGAGTTTGAAGCGTCATCTCAAGTAATACGTGGCTATTAACGCCAATAAGCAGTTTAGCTCGGATATCGGCCAGCAGTTCGCCTGATTCACCCTCAAAGTCCAGTTCAGTAATAAGGTGCTGTAACTCTTCAGACAACCTCAGCAGCAATTCACGGTCGGAGCTGCTGGAGATTTTATTAATGCTGAAATCAGGATTAGAAGTGATGATTTTAACAGAGCGTTCATAGAGACTGAGAAGACGCAGAGCTTGTTCTGCTTTTGAGTGCTCAAGACCGCTGGAGTAACTCAGTAGATCACGTAGATCGCGTTTTATCTTAGCGGGTAGCCCAGTAAGACGCAGCAGGGTTTCACCGCTGTGTTTAATTTGCGTGTCTAAGTGCTCTGTTTGTTTTTCCATAGCCAAGCCTTGTTGTTTAAGCAAGCGTTCTAATACCGCGAGTTTCGGTATTAGTGTACTGACGTCTTGTTGTTGCTCGATAGCTTGTTTTAGTTCTATTAGACCCGTCTGAAGTCGAGGGTTTTCACTTTTATAGGCGGCACTGAGCGACGCAATAATGCGTTGGAGTACCTTTTGTTCTCTTTTAAATTTGAACGAGGTATCCCTTTGTGTCAATCGAACCTGTTCCAATTGAGATTTCAGGTTGTGCAGCTGTGACTGAAGATCTTGTTCGAGAACGCCCATGAAAATCTAAACTTAAAGATAGAATCTATATTTATTTATTAATCTGTCGATAATATCAAATAAAACGAGGGCGTCACGACTTACCACGTTTGATTGACGAGCTTTTACTCATCTTTTAGTAGTTTTTTGATGCTGTCCTCATTCTTGAACGAAGAGTGTACTTTTATTAGCCCTTGGTTGATGGAATGCTTGCAAGCCTTGCGGATATTACCAGTGGCTAAACTTGCAGCAGGTGCGTTTTCAATGGCTTTTAAATAGACCCACTGACTTGAATGTTCTTTCATACTCAGTGTGCGAGCGGTACTGGTTGACATCAGTAGCACATCAATTAGTTCCTTATCATTAACCGCAGTGTACGCTCTTGGAAGGAATGGATAGTCTGCCATACCAATACGAATGACGCGGTTAAGAATTCGATCTGGCTTGAATTCCATGATCCATTGTTGGATCTTTTCGAACATGGCCTCTGGATCGGTACTGTCTTTACTATTTGGTTCGATATAAAGCAGATTGGCATCGGAAAAATGGTAAATACGCGCTGGGTGCTCCACTTTTTGTTGTAGATAATCGCCAAAAGCACGTTCTAATTTGAGTCCTTCCTGATAACCATGTTGAAGGTACATATTGCGCAGGAAAGGAACATCAATCATCACAAAACGTAAACGATCATTAAGTGGCTCATGTATCAGTTCCCCGACATGCCATTTTTCAAATTTGTGACTGCTTTCTTCTAGTGAAGCGGGCAATTTCGCATTGAGCATCCGTAGGTTTTTCAGCCCTGAACGAGAATGGGTATAAAGGTCTTCATTAAGTTCATCGAGCTCTTCTTTCTGGACATTGATTACGTGACCACGGCGCAGCAGGAAGATAAACAGTAAGGCGCAGAGAAGAAACAGCGTAAAGGTAATGTTTTGGAACTTACGATATTCGTTGTGTGTTTTCTCCAACTGCTCTTTTTGCCCGTTGAGATGAAGAGTTTGTTCGACGAACTCCTTCTGTTGACGAAATGCGTCTTCGCTGATCAGATCGAGTTGCTGCTGCTCAATGGTCGCCAAGGAGTTGTATTGAACCAGGTATTCGAGAGCAAGCTTATACTCTTTATTGAGTTCGTAGCCGAGGTAAAGCAACTGATACGCTGATTTTTGCGTGCCGATATCCTGCTGCTGTTTGGCAATCTCCAGAGCTTTACGCGCTTTAGTAATTACCTTTTGTGGCTCCTGCTTATGAAGCGCTAAACCGGATTCAAGGAGATACGCATAGGATTTTAAACGTGGAATATCCGCATAAGTCAGTAACTCTTGGGCTCGGTCTAAATACTGCTCAGCCAATGTGTAGTTGACTAGATGCAGGTAGGTAGCCGCAAGAGAGATGCGAATTTCAATCACACTCTCAATATTGTTCTGCATACGTTCATGATCCATTGCATTGAAGTAATGAACTAATGCGAGATTATATTTTGCCTGCTGGAAATAGATGTCCCCCATGCTTTTGAGAATGGGAGCAAGGGCAGGGGAGTTCTGATAGTTGTCAAAAAAGTCTGCCGCCTGTGAATAGTGGTCGTTGGCCTTATCTAATACCTTTCGTTCGTAGAAGAGCTTGCCCAGAGTTCGGTTGACCTCTGCTAGCTGTCGGGCTGAGTCTGTTTCAATCGATTTCCAGTAACTGATGAGGAGTTCAGAGAGTGCTCGATTGTACTTCTTGTTAGCAAGCAGGTGTTGACCTACAGTCGTGTGATACTCGATCCATGTGTGGATTGACTTCGCACTTTCGACATACGGCTTAGCTTCAAGGTAATACTCATCTGCGATGGCAATTTCACCTTCTTTTGACGCAATGGCGGCTTTAAGCATGATGATGTTGTATTTCAATCCACGAGCGAGCTGTTGTGAATTGTCAATCTGGTCAAACTCTTGTTCAACCTTTGATAGCGCGTCTCTTGCTTTGATTGCGTTACCATCAATAAGCCAGTTGAGCCTAAGTTCGTCGAGCTTGGTTTCGATAAGTAAATAAGGTAATCGATAGGTTTGAGCTAAGGTTTTCGCTTCTTGCAGATATTTGAGAGCGCCGTGGACATTACCGATATTAAAGTCTGCTTGAGCCAGTATTCTTAACGCATCGATAGTGCTACCCGGAGTGCGAGTCCGACTGTCGGTTTCATCTCGAGAAATGCCTGAAGGGCTCTGCTCAGTTTTATCAGATAAGGTACGCTGGTTTAGATAATCCGTCGCTAATTGTTTCGCCTGTTTGGGAACAATATTGACCAGACTATTGGCTTCGTTTAGTGATGGAGAAGAATACATCGTACTCGCCATCAGGGGTGAAGACACCATCAGCATCAAAGCGCAGATGCAGTGTTTCCAGCGTATTCTTATCATTCTGAGTATTTCCTATTGGCGAGCCATACGTTGATTATGATTTGGCTGGCTGTTCACATTTGAACGATATGGGTTGATATCCAAACCTCCGCGACGCGTGTAGCGCGCGTAAACGGTCAAGGTTTCAGGCTGACAAAATTCCATTATGTCAGTGAAAATACGTTCAACACACTGTTCATGGAACTCATTGTGTTCACGGAATGAAACGATATAGCGTAGCAGTGCTTCACGATCTATCTGCTTACCCTTGTATTGAATTTCAACGCTGCCCCAGTCTGGCTGGTTGGTGATTAGGCAGTTTGATTTAAGCAGGTGGCTGTGTAGGCTCTCTTCTACCACTTCGCCTGTTGCAGCACCTTGAATCAGTGTTCTGTCGAAGTCATAGCTAGTTATTTCGATGTCCTGCTCATCAATACACTCTCCATCCATAGTGACGATGAGTGAATCAGTGTAGTCGACAACAGAGCGAACGGTGACGGAAACCTCTTCACCAGCGCATTGAGACAGATCTTTGACCAATACACGCTCCACCTCGTCCCAAGATGAAAATTGGGTTTGATTGAAACTATTTAGGTAGAGCTTAAAAGATTTGGATTCGATTAGGTTTGCACTGGTCGCAGGGATTGAAACCTCGCCAATCGCAACTTGTGGCAACCCTTTGTCATTTAACCAAGAGAGTTCGTACAAAGTCCAAATATCACAGCCTTGGAACGGCAGGCTATCGCCAAGCTCAAGATCATCTCGGTTGAGGCTGCGAGGAACCGGTTGCAGTAGGCTCGGGTCATACTGGTTAGAATACTCAGTCTTTTGGCCTAAGGTTAGACCGGCAAGTTCTTTGGCGTCAGAATATTTGCTCATACTTTTGTTCATTTTCTATTAGAATGTCGAGAATTTTACGCAATCCCGCTGTTAAAAGCGAATATTCATGTTGGAGAATCTAATGGCTGATAATGCCTTACAAGCGTTACTCTCATTCAGTGAAAAATATCGTCAGGCACACTTAGATGTATCAGGTCAGTTACCGACGAGCACTGAGCTGGTGGATCTCGTCTCGCCATGCGTTGAGAGAAAGAGCGATGAGGCGGTAGAGTGGCAAGCTTGTCAGCGAGACACTCCTGCGGATTTTACCAATGTTGAAAGCGCGATAGAGCTAAGCCTGCATCAAGATATCAAGACCTTTTACGGTTCTCAATATAGCGCAGATATGGAGGCGACTTGGCAAGGCAACGAACTGACTTTGCTCCAAGTTTGGAGTGACGACGATTTTGTTCGACTACAAGAAAACATCTTAGGGCACCTTGTTACTCAACGCCGCCTAAAACTTAAACCTACGGTATTTATTGCTGCAACGGATGCCGAACTGGACGTGATTTCGATCTGCAACCTTTCGGGTAATGTCATCCTCGAACGCTTAGGGACGGATAAGCGAGATATCTTAGCGCAAGATATCGCTCAGTTTTTAGCGAATCTAGAGCCAGTGGTGTAAGTATGTATGTTGTAGAACTTCAGTTCGAGTGCTTCGATAACACGACCATCTCGGCAGTGGATAAAGCAATTAATGGTTTGATGGATGCGTTTCGTTATAACGGTCAAGTGCTAGGCCGTGAATTTCCAATTGTGATGGGGGATGGCGAGTTTTATGTTCGCGTCGTCTGTCCAGAGCAAGATAGTTTGCACCCTAACTACCACTCTGATTTTGTCAAAGTGTGCCTTAATCGCTTAACTGAAGCTTGTCTGCTGGCACCCAAAATGCGTTTACTTGGACGCGACCTAAACTCGGAAGAGGCGGCGGAACAAGAAGCGCCAAGCTGGCAAGTTTTGTATACCACGTATGTTCATACATGTTCTCCACTGCGTAGTGGTGAAACCCTGCTACCAATCCCACTTTATCGCAATGATCCGACGCTGAATGGTGACCATAAAGCCGTGATTAAGTGGCAGACAGAGTGGCAGGCATGTGACGAAATCCAGATGGCAGGTGGCTGCCGAGCAGAACATGCCGCTTTGCATGAGATTTGCGATACTGACAGCGTTCTATTTAAGCGTGGTTGGGATTTACGTGGTCGGATTGAGTACATCACTAAGATACCCACGTATTACTACCAATACCGTGTGGGTGGAAAAAGTCTTGCGGATGAGCAAGCGCGTAAGTGTCCAAAGTGTGGTGGAGAATGGCTTTTGGACCAACCCTTACACGATATCTTCTATTTCAAGTGCGACGCTTGTCGTATCGTTTCCAATATCTCTTGGGATCACATCAAGTAGTAAGAGACATGATAATAAAAGACCCGCAACTATTGCGGGTCTTTTTCGTTGTGGCTATCGGTTTTACTCTCTGACTCTTTTGTGGAATCAGGCTTCTTGTCCATCTGACCAAACTTCATCTTGGCTGTATATTTTAGTGCGGCAATGTTACCAATGATGACACTCAGAACAATAAAGATGATAACCCAAGGGTTGGTGAGGAGTTCCATCACAATACCTACTGACAAATATTACTAATAAACTGATTGTAGATCGTTTCTAGCTGCGCTAACACCGCTTGCTGACCCAAAATTGGCGCTCTCTCAAGCTGTTGCTTAAGAGTCGAGGGCGTCAATAGTCGCAAGCACTGCTCTGCACTAGAACGATGACTTATGTGCCATGGCTCAAAGGCAACGCCACCAAGGTCTTTTGCATAGGGGAAAAAGAATCCGTGCTGAGCAAGATTCTCTTTCAACCAGAGATAGAACTTAGCTTGATGACCGCTAAGATATTCCCAAGGCTCCAGTTGCAATTGAGTATCGGCTGGCAGGCTGTCTCGGTCAAAAAGATCGAAGTCGGTTCCCCAATGGTGGCGGCTGCCCCCTGGCAGGGCAGACCAGCGTAAAATGGCCATCACTTTTTGCTCTTCAGACAGGCCTCCCACCTCTAAAGGTTGGCTGTTACTGTCTAGAATCATGGTGTTTCCCGACATCTTGTTGTTCCAGATGGTTTTCTGACGCTCAAAGTCGCGAAATCCACTGGCGATGTTGAGATTAAAACCAGCCTGAGCAGCCGACGCTTTGAGGGACAACAGATCATGACTCACCTGTGGATGAACCAAAAAAGCTTTTTGCCCCACCATAGTTTCTACTAAATGGGAGCGGGTTTGTCCGGTTAGCTGCTCAGGTGTCATGATCACGCGAGTAAGTTCTCTAGAGTTTTCTGATACATAGCAGTGAGTTTCTCTAAGTCAGCGATTTTGACGCACTCGTTCACTTTGTGAATAGTCGCATTTACCGGACCTAACTCAACGACCTGACCCCCCATTCTTGCGATAAAACGGCCATCTGACGTACCGCCTGTTGTTAATAGAGCCGGTTTAGTCTGATTAACGGCGTCTACTGCATCAACGACTGCGTCAAGCAGTGCGCCAGTATCAGTCAGGAATGGGTCGCCGTTGAACGTCCATTTAAGCTCGTAATCCAGATCATGTTTATCCAGAGTCTCAGTCACACGCTCAACGATAATCTCGTTGCTAAGTTCAGTACTGAAACGCAAATTAAACTGCACGTTGAATTCACCAGGAATCACATTCGATGCGCCAGTTCCGGCGTGTACGTTAGGGATCTGAAAACTGGTTGGCGGGAAATAAGCATTGCCTTGGTCCCACTCAGTGGTCGCCAATTCATGGATCGCCAGTAGTGATTGATGAACTGGGTTGCGCGCCAAGTGTGGGTAAGCAACGTGACCTTGAATCCCTTTAACCGTGAGATCACCAGTAATAGAACCGCGACGTCCATTCTTGACCACGTCGCCGACCACTTCAGTACTGGATGGTTCGCCCACGATACACATATCGATGGTTTCGCCACGTTCCATGAGAGCTTCAACAACTCTGACCGTGCCGTTAATAAACGGACCTTCTTCATCTGAGGTGATGAGAAAGCCAATTGAACCTTTGTGATTTGGGTTCTCGGCGATGAATTGTTCTACTGCGATAATCATACTCGCTAACGAACCTTTCATATCCGCAGCACCGCGACCATGCAAAAACTCACCTTTAATGGTGGGTTCAAAAGGTGGCGTATCCCAGTGTTCTAGCTTTCCAGCAGGAACAACGTCTGTATGACCAGCAAAGGCAAAGAGTGGCGCTTCGGTGCCACGGCGAGCCCAAAAGTTAGTGGTGTCTTCAAACACCATCACTTCGATATTAAAGCCAAGAGCCTCAAGACGTTTAATCATTACATCTTGGCAGCCTGCATCTTCTGGTGTTACTGATTGACGGCTAATTAAATCTTTTGCGAGAGCCAGAGTCGGGCTGTCTGTCATCCTTGAAATCCTTTACTTATGTTATGAAAAAATAGCGGCGTACTGGTCGGCTTTAAAACCTAGGTGGTAGGTGCCATTGGCTACCAGAATAGGGCGCTTGATCATTGCTGGTTGTTCTACCAACAGTTCAATCGCACTGTGTTGGTCAAGATTGTCTTTTTGCTCTTGAGAGAGTTGGCGAAAGGTTGTGCCGCGTTTATTGACGACGTTCTCCCAGCCAAGTTGCTGACAGAATGTCTCAACCATCGCTTTGTCGATACCTTGTTTGCGGTAATCGTGAAAATGGTATTCCACTCCCTCTGCCTCAAGCCATTTTCTTGCTTTTTTGATGGTGTCGCAGTTAGGGATGCCATACATGGTGATTGTCATACTAGAACCTTCGAAAGTGACTTTTTTAATATGTTTTCTGCATCCTAGCAGGAACTACACAGCGAGACAAAAGTGTGATGGATATATTTCATTGAGCTAAAAAAAGATGTTTCAAACGATGACGATCGTAGAGTTTTTGATCGAACGCAACACACGCCGAGACAAAACAGAAATAATGACTCTAGAAATTTATAGGAGGTATCAATGGAATTGAGTCCTGTCTTTGCAAGGCGCTTGTATCTTGCACTGCTTGTTGAAAACTTAGAGCGCCCAAATGTGCCCAAGCTGATTGAGCAAACAGGCTGGCCGCGTCGTACCATTCAAGACGTGATTAAAGCATTACCGGGGATTGGCATTGAGCTGATGTTTGTCCAAGATGGGAGGCGTCACAACGATGGCTATTATCAATTATCGGATTGGGGACCGTTCGATAGCCAATGGGTTACCGATCGAAGATCGGATATTGCCGCCAGTTTAGGTTTCAGTGCTTAAACGAGGATTATCAACCTAGCGAGTTAATCGCTAGGTTTTTTTATTTCTCAGCATTACTAATCGGGCATATATACGCGTTGCCCATGACGGTGAACGAGGTCACAAAGTCTTGAGGGTGAACTAAGTAAACGGTATTCGCTCCCAGCTCTGAAGCGCGATTTTTGACATCATTTAGCGCTCCTTTAACCATTACGTCATTAGGATAAAACAGGTAACTATACCAGTGCCCTTCGCTGCCAGTGACTTCACCAAGCCAATGACACTCAGCCGCATTGAATTGGCTATCTAGCCTCAAATGCACCGCTGACGCGTCACCATTAATCTGAGTCACTGGCGTTGTACAGCCTGCAAGAAGTAGCGTGGCGAGTGAGGCAAGCAGCCCTTTATTTCTGAGTAACATAAATAAAAAATCCTATCCAACTTACGATGAGTAACAACCACGGAAGTATTGATGATTTAGCCGAAACTGGTTCTTGATCCCTTTGTGGCAATGGCTCTGATTGCTGAGTCGGTTGTTTGGCTTTCTGAACTCTTTTCTTCGCCTTATCTGCCTGACGAGAACGCTCTTTTTGTTGCTTTTTATACTGCGCAATGCCTTTTTCGATCCCTTGAGCAATCAGTTTAGTTTGCTCTTTGGTTTGACCGGGCTTTTGCGTAGCCTTGGCAATTTTCATTGCTTCTTGTTGTGTTTCCTGAGAGGGAACAACTTTGTTTTTCATGTTGATAGGTCTAGCTAGATCAAAGATGCAGATATCCTAACACGTTATAGTTATCAAATGATGATCAAAAGCTTGGGTATGCCAATGAAACGAACCTTGATTGCGAGTTTAATGCTGGCAATACCTTTGTCTTTGTGGTGGCAGGGAGACAAACCATCCCCCTCTGAGCCGATCGAACAAATCACTTCCTCTGATTGGATGAGCTCGTTACAGCAGCAGCTCAAGCAAGATCCCAACCAAGCGGAATTGTGGTTCCAGCTTGGTCATGGTTACATGAACAAGCAGGAGTTTCTATCCGCTCTTACCTGCTTTGACTACACGATACGGCTAAGCGACACACCGTCAGCGAGTCAGTTAGCAGCCAAAGCCAGTGCGCTTTATTATTTAGAAAAACAAGTGATGACTGACGAAGTGGATGCTTTGCTTGCTCAGGCCCTAAACCTTGAACCCAACAATCTCACAGCATTAGCTCTGATAGCGGGCGACCACTTTATTAGTTTGCGTTATCAACAAGCGATCGATATTTGGACACAAATGCTGGATTCTAACAGCACAGATTTAGATCGCGTGTCGATTATTCACTCTTTGAACCAAGCGAAAGCGATGCTCTAAATAGCCCGAATTGAGAGAGTGTTTGAGCCGTGTGAAAGGCTTATAAAAAAACCGGCGTATTTCGCCGGTTTTTTATTTTCATGCTTTAGTTAGTATTTTGATTCACGTGCTTCTGCCGCTTTTTCCCAGTCTGGAACGACGGTTTTGAGGAAGTTTTCTTTCTCAGCATTCATCTTATCCATATCCATACCAAGTGCTTTTTGAGCAGCCGCTTTAGTTGAAATGTCAGGGAGTTCAACTGGCTCTGTGATGCCTTTCTTCGCTAGGAGGCGGACGATCTTAGTACGAGCATCCGCAGCGCGGTCTACCGCAGTACCGAGTACTTCAAGTGCCACTTCAGGTGCGTGCATATGAACACCGTGAGAGGCGATAGCGTAGTCCCAGCGCCACTGAGCATGACGGATATCTTGAAGGATGTCTTTCATTTCCTCTTCGGTTGCACCAGCATCCCACGCAGCGCCTGCTTCAAAGTGAGCCGCGACAATTTGTTTTTCGGCAGTCAGTTTCATGTTTAGTACTTGTGCCTTACGGGTTGAAACGATGTCACGTAGCTGATCTTTAGATTGAGTGTGGCAGTTTGCACAGGTATCTTCAAAGCGGTCAAATGGGTTACCCACTTTGTGGTCTGTGTAGACGGTACCGTCTTCCTTGGTCACTTTAGGCATATGACAATCGACACAAGCGACTTTGTTCTTACCGTGAATACCATCACGCCAAGTTTCGTAACCAGGGTGCTGCGCTTTTAGCATTGGGGCTTTAGATACTTTGTGTGTCCAGTCTTTAAAGCCAAGTGCGTCGTAGTACTCTTCCATTTCGCCAACAGTGGTGCCACGATCCCATGGGAACTTCACAGACTTGTTCGGGCCAGTAAAGTAGTACTCTACGTGACACTGTCCACATACCGAAGCTTGCTGATCCAGGCGAGATTGTTTTTCAAATGGTTTATCGATGGCCTGGAATGCACGTTCAACGTATGGTTTGGCTAATGCAAGCGCAGGTTCACCATTTTTGAACGCTTCGCTACGAGTGTCGTGACAGTCGGCACAACCAATTGGGTTAGCAATCTGATCACCTAGACGCGCCCATTTACCTTGGAAGTAACCATCTTCACCACGCTCGTCAATCACACGACCGACGTCAGGGCTTTTACAGCTCCAACATGCCATTGGCATTGGACCGGAGTTTTCGTCTTGTGGCGCACCCGTACGCAGAGTCTGACGAACATCGTCTAATGCGTAAAAGTGACCACGAGCTTTGTTGTAATCTTTAGCAAAGCCATAACCAGCCCACATGATAACCATGTTGGGGTCTTCTGCTAGCGCGTCTTCAATATGTTCGCTTTCTGACGTCGCTTTCCAAGACTCGTACTGGTCTGGGTGCTGTTGTTGGTAGGCGTCATTACGAGGATCAATTAAGCCTTTTTCGTCGGACGCAGCAAAGCTAGTGACGCTCATTAGTGAGCTAACCACAATTGCTAATGCTGCAGCGGATTTTGGTATCCAATGCAATTTATTCACAGTGCTATCTCCGTATTCTGTTTTTTATTAGCAGCGTTGTGAACTGGCTATATTCCAAACTAAGAACTGGAGAAACTGAAATACATTGTAATAAATAGAAATAAATTAAATAACTTATTAATAATCCATCATTGTTCAAGATCAATTTTGGACAGTGATCCAGTTCAAATTAGTGTTTCCATACCTCTTTAGGGGTATCTATTTGATTGTCTTTACTTAATGAAACTTATTATCATCAATAACTTAGTGCGGGTTGGTGAAAATATATTCGGTGATTCAGATCGAATTTTGAACAGTTTGATGTACCTCTTTAGTGTAGGAAGAGTACTATATTCTTAATAGCGTTGTGGCTTATCCAAAATAAGAATTGATCTCATTTGGTGTGTTTTTTATCGCACATCGAAAGACTTTAATTTTAAACCGTATATCAACTTATTGTTTAATCAGTAAATGGTACGGGAATAAGGAAAGGATAATATGGGCAATATAAAGTTGGCCATAGTCATAATGCTTAAGTCCCTTCTAGCATTTTGCCTCTATGGTTATTCTCTTCATGCCGTTGCCGACACTTCAACTGTGCAGTCTGAAGGAACATCAGCACGTCATGAAGTCACGCTTATCCGTGACAAAGATTACAAATGTATTCAATGTCATAAGGATTCTAAACAAACACTCGCGGGTTCTCATGGCGAAGACGCACTTAAAAAACTGGGACGAGAAGTCAACTGTACTGAGTGCCACAACAATATAGGACCAGACCACCGAGAGGGTGCGCCGCAAGTTACTAAATATTCTAGTGCTCAATCTGCATCGGGAACCGATAAAGTCTTCCTTGATCCAAAAGAGATTCTGAAAGCGAATAGTCAGTGCACCGATTGTCACACACCAGAAAGACTGCGTGATGACAGCTGGACTCATGATGTTCATGCAAAAAATCTCACCTGTTCAAATTGTCATGATGTTCATGCAAACAAAACTAAAGTGTTGGCTCTTGAGAAGAAAGAGCGCATCAAGCTTTGTGTGGATTGTCACGCCGATTTTAACCAGTTGAAGAAGGAGAAGTAGTATGAGTTGTTCTAGACGAAACTTCTTAACCGGCGCAGGCGCTGTGATCTTCACTACAGGTGTGGCAGGAACCGCGGTGTTCAATAGCCGAAAAACGTTGGCGAATGTTGAGCAGGATGGCAACAAGTTATACGGCATGATTCACGATGAAACCGCTTGTATCGGATGTACTGCGTGTACTGAAGCGTGTCGTGAAGTAAACAAGGTTCCGGAAGGTGTATCTCGCCTTGAGATTATTCGCAGTGAACCACAGGGTGAGTTTCCTGATGTTGATTACCGTTTTACTCGCAAATCTTGTCAACATTGTGAAAACCCACCGTGTGTTTATGTTTGTCCAACTGGGGCGGCATACAAAGATGAGAAGACTGGCATTGTTGATGTACACAAAGAGAAGTGTGTCGGTTGTGGCTACTGCTTAGCGGCCTGTCCTTATCAAGTTCGCTTCTTTAATCCTGTAGACCATTCCGCTGATAAGTGTAACTTCTGTCGTGACACAAACTTAGCACAAGGCAAGCTTCCTGCTTGTGTTGAGTCTTGCCCGACGAAGGCGTTGACCTTTGGTGATCTCAATGATCCAAACAGTGAGATAAATCAGGTATTGAACAGTGAAGTTGTGTATCGCGATAAGGTACATCTTGGCACTAAGCCTAAGCTATACAAAGTGCCTCACCAGAAAGGGGAGATCTGATAATGAATGGTTTTGAAAGTGCATTCCACTTTGACTCTCTGGTGTGGGATTGGATCATCGCAATCTATCTATTCCTCGCTGGTATGTCTGCTGGTGCGGTAATGATTTCACTTTATCTAAAACGTAAAGTGATCGAAGGCGATCCGGCTAATAATGGCATTATGAAGGCGATGGCTTGGCTGGCACCATTTGGCATTATCTCGGGACTGACAATTTTGATTTTCCACTTAACCAAGCCTTTGTCGTTTTGGAAAATCATGATTTTCTATAACCCAAGTTCGGTAATGTCGATGGGTGTTATTCTCTTCCAGGTCTACATGATCGTATTGTTCATCTGGATTGGAATCTTATTCCGTCACCAAGTTATCCAATTCTGTGATGGTAAGCTACCGAGTAAATTGCTTGATTTTGCCGATGGCTTCTTGATTAAATCAGGTAAGTTCTCTAACGCTATTGAGCTATTTTTGGGCTTCCTAGCGATTGTTCTAGCGGCGTACACAGGCTTCCTGTTGTCTGCTCTGAAAACCTATCCAATGCTTAATAACCCTGTGTTGCCGATACTATTCTTGTTCTCAAGTTTGTCATCTGGTGCTGCGGCGTGTTTGATGTTTGGCATCTTAGTCTTTAAAGAGTCTGCAACAAGCCCAAGTGTTTCTTGGGTACATAGCTTTGAGCGTCCCGTTGTGATGTTTGAGCTTTTTGTACTGGTCACTTTCTTTACTGGCCTAATTTTTAGCGGTGGTCAAAATGAAGTGGCGGCTTGGAATGCAATTGGAGGCGGTTTTTGGTCCAACTGGTTCTGGTTCGGTGTCGTGCTGATTGGTATGGTGCTGCCGCTAACTCTTAATGCAGTGACACCAAAAGAAACACGTCACAATGGTGGTTATATCTTGATGGTAACCACATTGAGTTTGGTTGGCGTACTGATGTTACGTACTTTTATTCTCTATGCTGGTCAAATGACGGTTGTATAAATATGGTAGGAGAGTTGGGCCATTTGGCACTGGTTTTGGTAACGCTTTCCAGCACGGCTGCTAGTGTTCAATATGCATTGCAAAAGTGGCTTCGCCATGGCAACACACTCTCTTTATCATTCCTTGCAAGGTTCAATGGCGTGGCTGCGTCATTGAGCCTTGTTTTGTTAGCTTACTTATTTATTAGCGACCAGTTTCAGTTTCAGTATGTCGCGTCTCACTCAAATACCGCGCTCCCGCAGTTTTTCAAGGTTGCGGCGGTTTGGGGTGGTCATGAAGGGTCAATGCTGTTTTGGGTGTTCACCTTAGCGGTATGGGCTGGATGTATTTCCTTTATTCGTTCCGCCCCCCATGCGTATCTACAGGATGTACTGTGGATTATGGGGTTGTTTGTTGCCGCTTTTGGTTGGTTTACTCTGATAGCGTCTAACCCATTTAGCTATGCGGAGATCTGGCTTGAACAGGGACGAGATTTGAACCCAATGTTGCAAGATATTGGGCTTATTTTTCATCCCCCTTTGCTCTATTTGGGCTATATCGGATTTTCGACGGTTCTCGCGTTTGCACTTGCCGCTTTGATGCAGCCAAGCTTTTTCCAAAACTGGGTTGAGTTGGCAAAACCTTGGGTTATCTCGGCGTGGGCATTTTTAACCCTTGGCATTGTGGTCGGCTCTTGGTGGGCTTATAACGAATTGGGGTGGGGCGGCTGGTGGTTCTGGGATCCCGTCGAAAATGCTTCTCTACTGCCATGGTTAACTGGGACTGGTTTACTCCACGCTATGTTAGCGGCGCGTCGTTATGAACAGCAGAAACGCGCCGCCTTGATTCTTGCGCTTATCACTTTTAGTCTCAGTATCCTCGGAACGTTTATTGTTCGTTCTGGGGTGCTGACTTCTGTTCATGCATTTGCGGTCGATCCGAGTAAAGGTATCGCTTTACTGGCTATTTTGGCCGTGACATTAATTTGCTCATTCTCACTGCTGTTTGAACGCGGTGAGGTGGTCAAAAGCAAAACTATCAAAGCGATATTCAGCCGTAGCTACTTGGCTACTGCCTCGGTAGGGTTGTTAGCTGTTGCAAGTTTCACCGTGTTTCTCGGTACCTTTTACCCAATGATTTATGAGTTGATTGGCTTAGGTTCCGTTTCGGTAGGTGCACCTTATTTTAATACTTTGTTTCTCCCACTGACGGTCATTGCATTGTTGCTCATGGGTTTTGTTCCGGTTTTGAAATGGCACCATGGCGCCTACTACTCTGTTACTCAGTTGCTGTTAATGCTGACAGGGGCAATGTTGGTTGGCTGTGTGGCGTATTGGGTGCAGGTCGATCAACCTTCACCTTTGCTGTTCCTTATATGGGGACTTGGCGTTTGGGTCGTATTGAGTCATGTGCTTTTTTGGCTGCAACAATCTCGCAGTCTCTTTATGGTACTTGCCCATATCGGACTTGCGATAAGTGCGGTCGGTGCGGTCATGAATGCTGAGCACTCCTATGAAGCGAGTTTTAAGATGGCGGATGGTTCATCAATAACATTTTCCGATTGGAAGGTTGATTACATAGAAACTCGTTGGGCTATTGGCCCCAATTATACGGCGGAGCAGGCATGGCTGCGCTTTTCTAATCAGGACAACAGCTTCGATTTGATTCCGGAGCGTCGCCATTATCCCGTTCGCGTAATGAATATGAGTGAGCCTGCTATTCGGTCTTTTTGGTATGGCGACTACTATGTTACGCTCGGTAGCAAAGTAGATTCTCGCGCCTATGCGGTGAAAATTCAGTACAAAGCTTACATTGGTTGGATATGGGGTGGGGCTTTGATGGCAATGTTGGGGGCGGTTTTCCCATTGTTATCTCTAAGACGCAAAGAGGCAGTACATGGCGTTATCAAGCAGGCATAAAATCGCCGTATTCATTGCAGTTTTAGTTGGTTTTATCGGCTTTCTTATCGCTGGGCTAAACTCACAGCAGCTTGGCTCACAAACCAACCCTGTTGTGCGTGCGTTTCCCAGTATGCCAGTGGAACTGTTGATCAGTGAACAAATCAAACAGAGTCCTGAGCTGTTTACCGACGAATATCAACTGGTGAATGTCTGGGCCTCATGGTGTGGGATATGTCGTCAAGAACATGACTATCTCAATCAGTTGCAAAAGCAAGGTATTCCGATTGTTGGGCTTAACTATCGAGACAATCGTTCGGGAGCCGTTAACTATCTGGCTCAACTCGGCAATCCATACACTGATATTATTTTTGATCCAAAGGGAAAATTATCCTTGGATCTTGGTGTGATAGGCACACCAGAGACGTACCTTGTCACACGCCGCGGTGAGATTGTTTACAAGCATTCCGGACTATTAAGCGAACAAGCTTGGCGCAAACATTTTTCCCTTTATTTCGATCAGAGTAAGAGTTAATGCCCGTTCGGTATCTGCCACTATTTCGTCTGTTATGTTTAACGTTGTGCTCAATGCTGAGTTTTCACGCGTCTGCTGAAGAGCAAGCCCTTTTTGTAGCAGCGACTCATGAGCAAAATGTTCAGGTTGAGCTGTTTGAGTTCGAGACACCTCAATTGCAAAAGACCGCCATTGAGCTAGCGAAATCACTGCGCTGTCCACAGTGTCAGAATCAGAATTTGATAGAGTCTAATTCACCAATTGCCAAAGATTTAAGGCTGATTGTGTTTCAAAAAATCAACCAAGGGGAGAGTGAGCAGGAAGTAGTGAACTTTATGACTGCCCGCTACGGTGAGTTTGTTTTATATAAACCATCATTCAGTTCGTCGAACGCACTCTTGTGGCTTGCGCCAGTCCTACTGCTGGTTCTATTTCTTGTTGTATCTATGATGCGTGTCCGCCGTTCATCAGCGAGCGGTGAGAGTTAGAGCGGATCTCTGGTGTAAGACGACGAGTAAAGATGACAATTTACTGATAGAAAATTCTGCTCATTGGTATAGAGTGGGGTTTGTATTCATAGCAGTAGTTAGATATCAGTGCGTTACGCAATAGAACAATATGACCAACACGGTTTTCTCAAAGCCCCAAGACTTCTTTGGTTAGGCTGGTTGTTTATGGCCAAGGCTTGGGTAGTATTTGTTGTAGCCGGAGCCAGTCGTGACAGTGGGAGTAAGATTCTATCCATCGTTTATCCTGATCACAGCATGCTTTATCTCGGGCTGGCGATGGGAGTGCCTAGCATAGCCCTGATGTGGATGATTAGCTTACGCAGTCCGGAGCGGAGTTGGATCAACCAAATCGTCTCATGGGGAAGAAGTGTGACTCTGGTGACAGCAAGCGCGCAGTTGGCACAAACGTTCTATCATGTCTACCTCACTCACGGGGCCTTCAGCTGGGCTAATGGTGCAGTGATGCTACTCCTGCTATGGTTTATTCTCTACGTAGCGAAAAGTCGTAGTGTAAGAGACTGCTTTCACAACCCTGCTACACAGTGATCGTTCGAAGCGATGATCGTTGTCAATATATTGAAATCAAAACGAAATACACTGAGCAAAAAATAATAGTGAGGAAATAAAAATGTCATACCCTCAAAGTGCAATCCTTCCTGAAGCTGGACCATTCGCACAATACACCTTGCTCAAGGTGACTCAAAATCCACAACACGTTTTAGAACAGTTAAAAGCGCTCCCAGCATTGGTTGAACAGCTTAACGATCAGCAACCTGGTGCGGAACTGACACTCTCCATTGGTTTTACTAAAGCGTTCTGGAGCAAGCTAGATGTTACTGTGCCAGCAGAACTGATCGATTTCCCACAACTGGGTGAAGGGGATGTCGTCGCACCAAGCTCAGACGTTGATGTGTTGATTCATTGCCACTCAAACCGTCATGATTTGCATTTTTACCTACTTCGTAAGTTCTTTGCTGAAGTGTCTGAACAGGTTTCGGTTGTCGATGAGACCTACGGTTACCGCTATCTAGACTCTCGTGATATGACCGAATTTGTTGATGGGACCGAAAACCCGAAAGAGGCCCAGCGAGAAGAAGTGGCTATCATTCCACAAGGTGAGTTTGCGGGTGGTAGTTACGTAATGGTGCAGCGCTTTATCCATAACCTTCCTTCTTGGAATCGCCTCAATGTGTCGGCACAAGAGAAAGTGATTGGCAGAACTAAGCCGGACTCCGTTGAGTTAGATGATGTGCCAGCGGCGTCACACGTTGGTCGTGTCGATATCAAAGAAGAAGGCAAAGGCCTTAAGATTGTTCGCCACAGCTTGCCGTACGGTAGTGTTTCTGGTGAGCATGGATTGCTATTTATTGCCTACTGCAACACCTTACACAACTTCAAAGCGATGCTAGAAAGTATGTATGGCGTAACGGATGGCAAAACAGACCAGCTGCTGCGCTTTACTCATGCCGTGACAGGCGCTTACTTCTTCGCTCCTTCAGCTCAAATGTTGGCAGATCTGAAGTTAAAGTAGTCAGGCATAAGCCGTTATTAGTTAATCAGTTAAAGCCGAACCTAAGGGTTCGGTTTTTTATTTTTTTATTAAAGAAAACCTCAGATTGCCGATAAAGAGAGTAACCCGAAAGAGGACAACGCAACTTTATGACAATCACGGTGAATACGAACGTCTCAGCAATGACAGCGCAACGACACTTGTCGAAGGCGACCGAACTGCTGAATCAATCTCTGGAGAGACTCTCTTCAGGGAATCGTATTAATAGCGCTAAAGATGATGCAGCAGGGTTGCAGATTTCCAATCGCCTTGAGTCACAGATGAGAGGGTTAGATGTCGCGATGCGTAATGCCAATGACGGTATTTCGATTATGCAGACGGCAGAAGGTGCGATGAACGAAACCACCAACTTGCTTCAGCGCATGCGTGACCTCTCCCTTCAATCCGCGAATGGTTCAAATAGTCGAGCTGAGCGAGATGCCTTGCAAGAGGAAATGAGCGCTTTAAACGATGAATTGAACAGAATCGCCGAAACCACCTCTTTTGGTGGTCGAAAATTGCTCAACGGTTCGTTTTCGTCTTCTTCTTTTCAAATTGGTGCCAGTTCAGGTGAAGCGGTACAAGTTTCACTCAAGAATATGCGTTCAGACAGTTTGGACATGGGCGGCTTCAGCTACATTGCTGCGGGTAAAGCAGACCGTAACTGGCAAGTCGCTCAGGGCAATAATAAATTGGTGATGCAATACACCAATGCTCAAGGTCAGCAAGAGACCATCAATATTACCGCTAAAGTGGGTGACGATATCGAAGAACTTGCCACTTATATCAATGGGCAAACCGATAAAGTCTCCGCGTCAGTTAATGAAGAAGGCCAACTGCAAATCTTTATGGCAGGTAAGCAAACTTCAGGAACCGTTTCTTTCTCAGGCAGCTTAGCGAATCAACTCAGCATGAATCTGGCTGGTTATGAAGCGGTTGATAATATTGATATCTCACAAGCTGGCGGTGCCCAACGCGCGGTATCGATTATTGATACCGCTTTAAAGTATGTTGATAGTCACCGTGCCGAACTTGGTGCAATGCAGAACCGTTTTAACCATGCGATTAATAACCTTTCCAACGTCAACGAGAATCTATCGGCTTCCAATAGCCGAATTAAAGATACTGACTACGCGAAAGAGACAACCCAAATGGTTAAGCAACAGATCTTACAACAAGTCAGTACTTCAATACTGGCTCAAGCTAAACAGCAGCCAAACTTGGCGCTGACGCTATTAGGCTAATTCTCAAAAAAGAGAATATTATCGACAGGCCTAAAAGAAGCTTTAGCGAAAAAATGACTTTTTTTACTCTTTTTATCTCTTAGTCACGTTTTTATCGCCAAATGTATTTTTTTTAAGAAAAAACGAAAAAAATACTCAAGGTTTTCGAAACCGCGCCGTTAATAAAAGTAACTTTTGAGAGAACTACAAACTTTGGTTTTCCGAGACGTCGGAAACCGGATACATCGGAAAATCAAACGGAGAAATCACCATGGCAGTGAATGTAAATACTAACGTAGCAGCAATGACAGCACAGCGTTACCTAAACAGCGCAAACAACGCACAACAAGTTTCAATGGAGCGTTTGTCATCTGGCTCAAAGATCAACAGCGCTAAAGACGATGCAGCGGGTCTACAAATCTCGAACCGCTTAAACGTTCAAAGCCGTGGTCTTGATGTTGCAGTACGTAACGCTAACGACGGTATCTCTATCGCGCAAACTGCTGAAGGTGCGATGAACGAGACAACGAACATCCTGCAACGTATGCGTGACCTATCGCTACAATCTGCGAACGGTTCAAACTCGAAATCAGAGCGTGTTGCAATCCAAGAAGAAGTGACAGCACTTAACGATGAACTAAATCGTATCGCTGAAACTACGTCATTCGGTGGTAACAAGCTACTAAACGGCACTTACGCGACTAAGTCATTCCAAATCGGTGCTGACAACGGTGAAGCAGTAATGCTAACTCTGAACGACATGCGTAGTGACAACATCGGCATGGGCGGTACTAGCTACCAAGCTGCGAACAGCAAAGATAAAGACTGGACTGTTCAAGCGGGTGCTAATGACCTAACAATCACACTGACTGAAAAAGACGGTGCTGAGCAGACAATCAACATTTCTGCTAAAGCTGGCGACGACATCGAAGAGCTAGCGACTTACATCAACGGTCAAACTGACATGGTTAAAGCGTCAGTAAACGAAGATGGTCAGCTACAAGTGTTCGCTGGTAACAACAAAGTTGAAGGCGCAGTAAGCTTTGCTGGTGGTCTAGCGGGTGAGCTAAGCATGGGTGAAGGTAAAGCAGTAACTGTTGATACTATTGACGTAACATCTGTAGGTGGCGCGCAAGAATCTGTAGCGATTGTCGATGCAGCACTGAAATACGTAGATAGCCACCGTGCAGAACTTGGTGCGTTCCAAAACCGTTTCAACCACGCGATTAACAACTTAGACAACATCAACGAAAACGTGAATGCGTCTAAGAGCCGTATCAAAGATACAGACTTCGCGAAAGAGACAACTGCACTAACCAAGACTCAAATTCTGTCTCAAGCTTCAAGCTCTATCCTTGCACAGGCAAAACAGGCGCCAAACTCGGCACTAAGCCTACTAGGTTAATTGAGACCTTGATCAAAAAATCCAGCTTCGGCTGGATTTTTTTGTTTCTACTAACCTATTGATCTCTAAGGTAAATGTTACGCCGTGCGTTAAAAGTTTAAAAAAAGGCGAAATTTATTTCTAAAGGTATTTTTTAGCGGGCCGTTAAAGGATTGAGAGAAATGAGATGTATCAAAGCGAGGTGAGAGACGCTGAGATGCATCGCCCTAATGCCTAAGGAGATCAAATATGGCAATTAACGTAAACACGAACGTGTCTGCGATGACTGCTCAGCGCTACCTTAATGGTGCGACTGATGGCATGCAGAAATCGATGGAGCGTCTATCTTCGGGGTACAAAATTAACAGTGCCCGTGATGATGCTGCTGGACTACAAATCTCAAACCGCTTGAACTCGCAAAGCCGTGGCTTAGACATGGCCGTAAAAAATGCGAATGACGGTATCTCTATTGCACAGACAGCTGAAGGTGCAATGAATGAGACGACCAACATTCTGCAACGTATGCGTGATTTGGCACTTCAATCTTCGAATGGTTCTAACTCTCGTTCAGAGCGTATTGCTATTCAAGAAGAAGTAACCGCTCTTAACGACGAATTAAACCGTATTGCAGAAACGACCTCTTTTGGTGGTAATAAACTGCTTAACGGTACATTCGGCAGTCAATCTTTCCAAATTGGTGCGAGCTCAGGTGAAGCTGTTCAACTATCGATGGGGAATATGCGTTCTGACACCATAGATATGGGTGGTAAAGCGTACATTGCTCAAGATGGCAAAGCATCGGATTGGACCGTCTCTTCAGGGGCGACTGATCTTACCCTAGGCTATACTGATGTACATGGTGAGGCAAAAGAGCTCACGATTAATGCTAAAGCTGGCGACGATATGGAGCAGTTGGCAACGTACATTAATGGTCAGAGTGACGATGTAAAAGCTTCGGTAGGTGAAGAAGGTAAACTACAACTGTTTGCGGCTTCAAATAAGGTTGCCACAGACGTCACAATCGGTGGTGGTTTAGGTTCAGAAATCGGTTTCGGTGCTGCTCAAGAGAGAACAGTTGCCGATGTTGACGTTACTTCAGTAGCAGGTTCTCAGCTTGCTGTTTCTGTTATTGATGGCGCTTTGAAAACGGTTGACAGTCAACGTGCTGAACTGGGTGCATTCCAGAACCGTTTTGGACACGCAATCAGTAACCTAGACAACATCAATGAGAACGTTAATGCTTCTCGTAGCCGGATTGTTGATACAGACTATGCGAGAGAAACTACTGCGATGACTAAATCGCAAATTCTTCAGCAAGCGAGTACATCTGTCCTAGCGCAAGCTAAGCAGTCCCCGTCGGCAGCACTTAGCTTATTAGGTTAATCGATAGGTTCGACAGGAGCTTATTGGTACAACATTATGTTGTGACCTGCTAAGGTGGAAGGGAGATCGTTATGGAAATACCATCCTACACATCGAACATCCAGCCTTATGGCTCAGAAAGTGGCACTAAACTTGCTTCTAAGTACGATGGTGTACAGCAAGTTTCCTCGCAAAAGGAGCAGGTCTCTACAACTGAGGTAAGCGAAAAAGCGTCTCAAACTGTTGAAAAAGCAATCGAAGCCTCGCAAGAGAGGGAGAAGCTAAACAGGGCGGAGCGTGAAAGGATTGTTGAGCAGATGAATGATTTCATATCATCTATCAATAAGGGCTTATCCTTCAGGGTGGACGAAGAGTCCGGTAGAGATGTTGTAACGATATATGAAGCGGATACTGGTGATATTATTCGTCAGATACCCGATGAGGAAATGTTAGAGATCTTACGACGCCTGAGGGAACAGACGGCCCGATATTCATCGGGACTTGTTAACCAAACGGTGTAATCGTACTTGAGGTGAGTGAATGAGTTTTGGCCCTATAGGCATGAATTCTGGCATGGATATCAATTCTATGGTCAGCAAAATTGTGGATTCGGAGCGTGTTCCCAAACAGCAACGTATCGACAGTGAGCGCACCCAAATTGATTCCAGTATCAGTGCTTATGGCCGGCTCAGAGAGTCGCTGGATACGATGAAAAACTTGATGGCGAGCTTTCGTCAGGAGAAAGCTTTCGCCGCAAGAACAGTGGCGTCAACAGACGACACTGTCGTATCCGCGACGGCAACCACTGATGCTATCGCTGGTCGATATGCTATCGATGTGTTGCAACTTGCCCAAAGTCACAAAATTGCGTCTGATGTTTTGCCAGAAGACGCGAAATTTGGACCGGGCAAGTTGCAGATTTCACTGGGTGAAAAAAAATTCTCTATTGATGTACAAGAGAATTCTAAGCTCGTTGATATCGTTCGCGGTATCAACGGCAGTAAATCTAATCCGGGTGTCCGAGCGGCAATCATTAACGATGTCGATGGTCCCCGTCTTATTGTTGCCTCGAACGTATCCGGTGGCGACAATGAAATCTCCATGCAAGCGGATGCCCAGCCGGGTAACTCGCTCAAACAACTCGAATACAAAACGCTAGAGCAACGAGTCAAAGATCTTGAACGCGCACGTGCTGCGGCTCAGGAATTGATTGCCCCTCTCACTCCTGCAGAGAAAAAAGTTGCCGATAAAGTCGCTCAAAAAATCATCGACGCGGCAAAGGTTGTCGATCAAGAGATTGCCGATACCTCAAAGCAAGCGGCAATTAATGCAGATCCCAACGCAGCCAAAGAGGCAACGCCCGACAATGAAATGTCTAAAGCTGCAACGACAGCGGCAGCAAATGCGGGGATTGAAGCCAACAAGTATCTTAAACCAGAAGAGCGTATTCCAGGGTGGAGTGAAACCGCTTCGGGCACTTTGCTCGACTCTTACTGGGAACCAGAACCTCAACTAGATGCGAAAGCGAAAGAGAAAGCGCCAGACGTACCAGGCTGGTCAAATACGGCATCGGGAACCCTAACTGATTCGTACGTCACACCAAAAGAAGCGCAAGCTAAACTGGATGCCGAAAAAGCCCGTATCGAGAAAAAAGTGGCCGATGAACAGTCTGCACTGGCTCAGCGTGTTGCTTCTGGTGAGTTGACACCTGAACAAGCCAAACAGATGGAACGCGCCAAGTTGCCGCAGGAAGAGCGTGAGTACCTTGAGCGTATCGATCAAGCGCAAGCTGATCTCGAGGCAGCACAGCGTTCATTTGATACTTATCGTGGTATGACGGAAGTACAGTCTGCGCAAGATGCAAAAGTGTTACTTGATGGCGTTGCTCAACTTTCCAGCAACAACAACATTATCGAAGATGCAATTGATGGTGTTGACCTGACTCTAAAAGGGCGAACTGAAAAAGGTAAGCCGATTTCCGAAATCGATATAGAGTATGACCGACAAGGCGTGCGCGAAGATATTGAACAGTTCGTTGCTGCTTACAATCAGTTCTATCAAGTGACGAAGGAGCTATCGGGTGTTGATCCTCGGACTGGAATGGCAGGGCCGCTGGCCGGCGACAGCATTGTCCGTAGCGCAGATTCGCGTTTAAAAGCCGTATTCTCTTCCCGTGTCGAGCCAGCCCCAGAGGATTTAAAGACCCTTACCGAATTTGGTATTACGACGACCAGACAGGGTAATTTGGAAATCAACTACGAAATGTTAGATCGTCAGTTGAACAATAACTTTAATAAACTCGAAGAATTTTTTGGCGGTAATCAGGGGTTCGCTAAGAAAGTCGAGGATGCGATTCAAGGTCTGACAGGCGTTACTGGTTCGATTCGGAACCGCGAGCGCAGTATGGTCGAGCGTACGTACCGACTACAAGATGACCAAGCGGCACTTGACCGTCGAATGGATAACTTGGAAAAACGCACTCACGCCAAATTTACGGCAATGCAAGACGCGACCAGCAAGATGCAGTCTCAATTAGCGGGGATGATGAATGCCCTCGGATAGAGACTTTGAGCAACGTCTCAATGAATTGTGTGAAGTTGATCAAATAATTAGTGAAACCCTTACAGCGATTGAACTATCGACTGAAGAAATCGTTAAGCTGGTCGATACAAGGGAACAGATATTGCAAAGTTTATTGGCAGCGATTCATTCGTCTCCAGAACTTGCCAAGTTACAACAGTGGCACGACGCGGTTGAAAGAACGCAAACTGTTGTAGAGTTAATGAGTAGTAAAACTGCTGAACTAGGTGTGGCGCTGCAAAAGTATCGTCACGGTAAACGATCAGTTCAGCAGTATCAAAAATTTTTATAAATTTAAGAGGGTTGTTATGCGTGGTTCACTACAGGCTTACAAGAAGGTATCGGTTGATAGCCAGCTCAGTGCGGCCTCCCCGCATAAAATTGTTCAAATGCTAATGGCTGGCGCTATTGAACGTTTGATTCAAGGCAAAGCGGCGATGCAAGCGGGCAATATTCCTGTCAAAGGCGAGCGCCTAGGTAAAGCGCTGGACATTATTATCAGCCTGCGTAGCTGTCTTTCAATGGATGACGGTGGGGACATTGCTCAAAACCTAGATCAGCTCTATGAGTTTATGATCACTCAGATTACAGATGCGAATCATCGCAATGATCCACAGCCGATTGATGATGTAATTGAAATCATAAGAGAAATTAAGTCCGCATGGGATCAGATTCCGAACGAATATCACAACCTCACAGCGGGTGATGTCGGAATCTAGCGTTAAGCGAATGTTTGCATACATTTTGTATAGAAATGTGTGATGAATGAAATAATATGACTTATTAGCTTTTGGCTGAACGTCACATCAAGTAATTGCTTGGTTGCCTTATTTTTTTTATCAAATAGAATAGAAGCCACTAACGGACCAGTGGCTTTTTTTGTTGCTGATATTTGTCAATTGTCTGATGTATCTGATCTATAGTTACAAATGACGTTAGAAATAATTATCCAGCCACAACGTTTTACAATAAAGGCAAACAATCTCACCTATGCAAGGTTTAGCGAAACTACTTGTGATTGAAGATGATGTGCAAGCACGTATCAATCTAAGTAATATTTTAGAATTTGTTGGAGAACAGTGTGAGGCCATCAGTTCTGATCAACTCGATGATCTGGATTGGTCACGAGTGTGGGCCGGCTGTATTCTAGGTTCTCTTAACGACAAGAAGTTATCTACCAAGCTGAGTGACAAGCTATCCAAGGCCAACCATATACCGTTGCTGATTGCAGGAAAGCATTCCTATCCAGTAGAAGATCTGACAAATTATGTCGGCGATCTGGAGTATCCCCTAAATTATCCGCAATTAAGTGAAGCCCTGCGCCACTGTAAAGATTTTCTTGGTCGTAAAGGGGTTAACGTACCTTCTTCGTCACGTAAAAATACACTTTTCCGCAGTTTGGTCGGCCAAAGTCATGGCATCAAAGAAGTTAGACACCTTATAGAGCAAGTCTCAGGTACTGAAGCTAACGTATTGATCCTCGGCGAGTCTGGTACTGGTAAAGAGGTGGTGGCGCGCAATATCCATTACCATTCAGCGCGTAGAAACGGACCATTTGTACCGATTAACTGTGGTGCTATTCCACCAGACTTATTGGAAAGCGAATTATTCGGACATGAGAAAGGGGCATTTACTGGTGCGATTACATCACGTAAAGGCCGTTTTGAACTTGCTGAAGGCGGAACCCTGTTTTTGGATGAAATTGGCGATATGCCAATGCCTATGCAGGTTAAGCTGTTACGTGTACTTCAAGAGCGCTGTTTCGAACGCGTTGGCGGTAACACGACGATTCGTGTGGATGTACGCGTTATTGCTGCAACTCATCGTGATCTCGATACGATGATCAATGATGAGTCTTTCCGTGAAGACCTCTACTACCGTCTCAATGTTTTCCCTATTGAGATGCCAGCGTTACGTGACAGAAAAGATGACATTCCGCTGTTGTTGCAAGAGTTGATGACTCGAATGGAGTCTGAAGGTGCGCAACCTATCTGCTTTACGCCTCGTTCGATTAATTCATTAATGGAACATGAGTGGCCAGGTAACGTACGCGAACTGGCGAATCTGGTTGAACGTATGATTATCCTCTATCCAAATAGTCTGGTTGATGTGAACCATCTTCCAACTAAATATCGATACAGTGATATTCCAGAGTTCCAGCCAGAGTACAACAATATGGATTCGGTTGAAGAGCTAGAACGCGATGCGTTACAGGATATCTTTGCTGAAGATTTTAGTTTTGAATCCAATGACTTATTCCATGACCACGAAAACGCGCCACAGAGTTTGCCGCCAGAAGGTGTGAACTTGAAAGAGATGCTTGCCGACCTTGAAGTTAATATGATTAACCAAGCGCTAGAAGCACAAGGTGGTGTTGTGGCACGAGCTGCGGATATGCTCGGCATGCGTCGCACGACTTTGGTTGAGAAAATGAGAAAGTACAATCTACAGCGTTAGAAACGTTTAACTATTGACTGTCAAATTTTCGACCTGACATTAAGTTTTTGAAAAATAAATAAAATAGCCTGGCTTGCTTTTTGCATGGCAGGCTATTGTAGTTTTTAAGGCAGAAATACGTCATGCATTCAACTTCTTCAACGGATAATCCAATGCCGTTGGGCACATTAGAACAACAAGTCGAACGCTACCAGCAGGTCCTCGATGTTATGCCGGCGGGAGTGATCTTGCTCGATACTCAGGGCGTGGTTCAGGAAGCCAACCCTGAAGCGCAAAGATTGTTAGAGCTTTCACTGGTTGGTGACAAGTGGTTTGAAGTCATTCAACAGGCGTTTGCGCCACGTGAAGATGATGGTCATGAAATATCGCTGCGAAACGGGCGCAAAGTGAGATTAGCGATCTCCGCATCCGCAACGGGGCAGCTTATTCTGATCACTGATTTGACTGAAACGCGTTTATTGCAGTCACGTGTCAGTGATCTGCAACGACTCTCTTCTTTGGGACGTATGGTTGCATCTTTAGCACATCAGGTTCGGACACCACTTTCCAGCGCGATGCTTTATGCCTCTAACCTCGCAGCGCCCAATTTGCCTCCAGCAACCAAAGAACGCTTTCAGAGCAAGCTGATGGACAGGCTCCATGACTTAGAAAAGCAAGTCAATGATATGTTGCTGTTTGCAAAAGGTGGAGACAATAAGGTTGTTAAACCGTTTACGATTGAACAACTTGTTAGCGAGTTCTCACCTATGGTTGAGACTGCACTTAAAAACAACCAAATCGATTATTATCTTGAAGTAGAGCAAGAGCAAACTCAGTTGTTGGGGAATGCGAACGCGATTGCATCGGCGCTGAGCAATTTGGTCATGAATGCGATTCAGATTGCCGGAAAACAGTCACAGGTTGATGTCTTTTTCAGACCTGTGAATGGTGAGCTCAAAATTTCAGTTCAGGACAGTGGTCCTGGAGTGCCGAAAGAGCTGCAAAACAAGATAATGGAACCTTTCTTCACCACTCGTTCTCAGGGAACGGGACTTGGGTTGGCTGTCGTACAAATGGTATGTCGTGCTCATGATGGAAGGTTAGAACTCATTTCAGAACAGGGTGACGGGGCGTGTTTTACTATGTGTATCCCGCTTGACGAAACCTCGAATGCTGACCAACAAGCTATGACTGGAGAAGGATAATGGCTCAAAGTAAGGTACTGATTGTAGAAGATGATGAAGGCCTACGCGAAGCACTGGTCGATACGCTAGCTTTAGCTGGCTATGAGTGGCTTGAAGCGGACAGCGCCGAGGATGCCCTAGTTAAGCTCAAAGCCAATAATGTCGACATTGTTGTGTCTGATGTTCAAATGGCAGGCATGGGTGGCTTGGCTTTGTTAAGAAGCATTAAGCAGCACTGGCCAAATCTTCCTGTGTTGTTGATGACGGCTTATGCCAACATTGAAGATGCCGTTTCAGCGATGAAAGACGGTGCGATCGACTACATGGCGAAACCTTTTGCGCCAGAGGTACTACTTAATATGGTCAGCCGTTACGCGCCGGTTAAATCCGACGATAACGGTGATGCCGTAGTGGCTGACGAGAAAAGTATCAAGCTGCTGGCATTAGCCGATAAAGTGGCTAAAACTGACGCAAGTGTGATGGTTCTGGGGCCAAGTGGCTCAGGTAAAGAAGTCATGTCACGCTATATTCACAATGCTTCTCTTCGCAAAGATGGCCCTTTTGTCGCAATAAACTGTGCGGCTATTCCAGATAACATGCTGGAAGCGACCCTTTTTGGTTATGAAAAAGGCGCGTTTACTGGGGCGGTACAGGCGTGTCCGGGTAAATTCGAACAGGCGCAAGGTGGAACCATTCTACTTGATGAAATTAGTGAGATGGATCTTAGCCTTCAAGCGAAGCTATTGCGTGTCCTTCAAGAAAGAGAAGTTGAACGTCTGGGGAGTCGTAAGAGCATAAAGCTGGATGTTCGTGTGCTGGCAACCAGTAACCGAGATCTTAAAAGCTACGTCCAAGAAGGCAACTTCCGTGAAGATTTATACTACCGCCTTAACGTGTTCCCAATCGCATGGCCAGCACTGTGCGAACGTCCGGGAGATATCGAGCCGTTGTCAAAGCATCTGATTGAGCGACATTGCCAAAAATTGGGTATGCCAGTACCGACTTTGACGGCAAGCGCGACGGATAAATTGATGTCTTATTCATGGCCTGGGAATGTTCGCGAGCTGGATAACGTGATGCAGCGAGCTTTGATATTAAGCGACAACGCAGTCATCGACAGTGAACAAATTCTGTTAGAAGGGCTTGATTGGCAAGATGCGTCGAGTCTGCAAGTGGCCGTTGAAACCGGTGTGTGTCAAGTTCCAGATGTTAAACCGGTTGCAGAAGCGACCAGCAGTTTGGCGTCTGGCTCTGGTTTAGGTGGCGAACTGCGTGATCAGGAATACGCGATTATTCTTGAGACATTAGAAGAGTGTAACGGCCGTCGAAAAGAAATGGCTGAAAAATTAGGCATTAGTCCACGAACTTTGCGCTACAAGTTAGCAAAAATGCGTGATGCCGGGATTGATATTCCGAACTAACGTGCTATTTTTTGTCAGTCGAATTGACGTGGCACGAGGATTGCAGCGTCATAAGTCCAGCACTATGTTTAGTCAAAGAGTTGACTACTGAGGTTTTGATGAGAATTGATGGTTTTCAAAGCGAAATGCAAGCGATGATGTTTGAAGCGGGCGGCACAAAGCCAGCGGCGACAGGGCAAACTGTAAGCGCAGACTTTGGGCAAATGCTAAATAGTGCCATCAATAACGTCAATGGCCTTTCTAAGACATCTAGTGATTTGCAAATGCGATTTGATCGCGGTGACGCAGATGTGTCTTTGTCTGATGTAATGATCGCTAGAAACAAATCTAGCGTTGCATTCGATGCGACAATTCAAGTACGCAACAAGCTGGTTGAAGCGTACAAAGAATTGATGAATATGCCGGTTTAAGTTTTAGGTAAAGTCTGTGGCAGAGCAAAATCAATCAACCGATCTGGCGTTATCTGATAGCAGTGCTGACAGCACTATGTTAAGTACGTCTGATCTCGATACGGGCATTCAAAACCCAGATTTGGATGAGAAAAGCAGTTCTAAATTTGACATGGCTGTCGGTGATTTAGACCTGCTTCGTCAAGTTGTTCTCGTTCTGTCGATATCTATCTGTGTCGCTTTGATTGTGATGCTGTTTTTCTGGGTTAAAGAGCCAGAAATGCGTCCACTAGGCGTTTATGAAACGGAAGAACTGATCCCAATTCTCGACTACCTCGATCAGCAAAAACTCGATTACCAACTAGATGGCAACACCATTTTGGTTCCTGCGAGCGATTTTAACTCGCTTAAACTGGGAATGGTCAGAGCCGGTCTTAACCAAGAGAAACATGCAGGCGATGACATCCTGCTGCAAGACATGGGTTTTGGGGTTTCTCAGCGCTTAGAACAAGAACGCTTAAAGCTAAGCCGTGAACGTCAGCTATCTAAGGCGATAGAAGAGATGAAACAAGTGCGCAAAGCACGAGTTCTATTGGCGTTACCGAAACAAAGCGTATTTGTTCGACACAATCAAGAAGCGTCAGCTTCAGTATTCCTTACTCTCAAAACCGGAGCTAACCTCAAGCAAGAAGAGGTAGACTCTGTGGTAGACATGGTTTCAAGCGCCGTTCCTGGTATGAAACCGAACCGCATTACGGTTACCGATCAACATGGCCGCCTGCTAAGTTCGGGTAGCCAAGACCCAGCATCGTCTGCGCGTCGTAAAGAACATGAACTTGAGCGTAAACAAGAACAGGCTCTGCGCGATAAAATTGATTCGGTTCTTATCCCAATTCTTGGCTTTGGTAACTATACCGCTCAAGTGGATATCGAGCTGGACTTCAGTGCTGTAGAGCAGACTCGTAAGAGCTTTGACCCTAATACCCCATC
Organism: Vibrio sp. TRT 1302; assembly: GCF_050113875.1. Lineage (NCBI taxonomy): Bacteria > Pseudomonadati > Pseudomonadota > Gammaproteobacteria > Vibrionales > Vibrionaceae > Vibrio > Vibrio sp. TRT 1302. Next base: position 35,042 of record NZ_JBNJOF010000021.1, read on the forward strand.
GACTCGTAGCGAATACACGCTAGAAGACTACAACAATGGCAACGTCGTCGCGGGTGTGCCTGGTGCTTTAAGTAATCAGCCGCCGGCGGATGCATCAATTCCTCAAGATGTTGCCCAGATGAAAGATGGCACAACGCTTGGTCAAGGATCAGTCCACAAAGAAGCAACTCGCAACTTTGAACTGGATACCACCATTAGTCATGAACGTCGTCAGACTGGAGTGGTCAATCGTCAGACAGTTGCTGTTGCGGTTAAAAATCGCTCAGTGGTCAATCCCGAAACAGGGGAAACCAGTTACCAACCAATCTCAGACGCTGAGCTAAACTCTATTAGACAGATGCTGATAGGTACGGTTGGCTATAGCGAGGCTCGTGGAGACTTGCTAAATGTCTTGAGTATGCAGTTTGCTGAACCAGAAACAGAAACCATCGCAGATGTGCCAATTTGGGAACATCCTAACTTTAATGACTGGATTCGTTGGTTCGCAAGTGCGTTGGTTATCATTGTGGTGGTGTTAGTCCTTGTCCGCCCAGCAATGAAAAAACTTCTCAACCCTGCGTCTGATGATGACGATCAACTTTACGGACCGGATGGTCTACCTATTGGGGTTGATGGCGAAACCAGCTTAATCGGCGGTGACTTAGATGGTGGTGAGTTGTTTGAGTTTGGCTCAAGCATAGACTTACCTAACCTACACAAAGATGAAGATGTGCTGAAAGCGGTACGTGCTCTAGTAGCAAACGAGCCTGAGCTAGCGGCACAAGTAGTGAAGAATTGGATGCAGGATGCCTAACGAAATAGTTCCACAGGAAGCGGGCGGTGAGGTAGCAGAAAACACCGTGGATATATCAACAATCCCGGGCGAAGAGCGCGCGGCGATTCTCTTACTCAGTCTGAATGAGGAAGACGCTGCGGGTATTATTCGCCATCTAGAACCAAAGCAAGTTCAACGAGTGGGTAGCGCTATGGCGCGAGCTTCCGACCTAAGTCAAGAGAAGGTGGGTGCCGTTCACCGCGCCTTCTTAGAAGATATTCAGAAGTACACCAACATTGGTATGGGCAGCGAAGACTTTATGCGTAATGCATTAGTGGCCGCCTTAGGTGAAGACAAAGCGAATAACCTTGTTGACCAGATCCTGTTGGGTACCGGTTCTAAAGGTCTTGATTCATTGAAATGGATGGACCCACGTCAGGTGGCGAGCATTATTATCAATGAGCACCCTCAGATTCAAACGATTGTACTTTCATATCTTGAGCCAGATCAGTCCGCTGAGATTCTTTCTCAGTTTGCAGAGCGTGACCGCCTAGACCTAATGATGCGTATCGCCAACCTTGAAGAAGTTCAGCCTTCCGCGCTAGCAGAACTGAACGAAATCATGGAGAAACAGTTCGCAGGTCAAGCGGGTGCTCAAGCTGCCAAGATTGGCGGCCTGAAGGCAGCTGCAGAAATCATGAACTACATGGACAACAACATCGAAGGTATCTTGATGGAGCAAATTCGCGATCAAGACGAAGATATGGCGACTCAGATTCAAGATCTGATGTTTGTCTTCGAGAACCTTATCGAAGTCGACGACCAAGGTATTCAGAAACTATTGCGCGACGTTCCACAGGATGCGCTTCAGCGTGCGCTTAAAGGTGCCGATGATGCCTTGCGTGAGAAGATCTTCAAGAACATGTCTAAGCGTGCTGCTGAGATGATGCGTGATGACCTTGAAGCAATGCCACCAATTAAAGTGTCTGACGTTGAAGCAGCGCAGAAAGAAGTTCTGGCTATCGCCCGACGCATGGCTGACTCTGGTGAGATCATGCTGGGTGGTGGTGCCGACGAGTTCTTATAATTTAAGTAAGTAGGGTGTCTATGTCTGGGGAACGAAAACGCGGCTTTTTACGTCTTGATAACGACGATTTGGTAGAAAAACCAGAGCGATGGGGTATGCCTGATTACACGGCGCAAACCCATAAACAGGCGAAAGAGACAGCGATGAATTACGACCCTAGCTGGATGCCTATTGCTGAGCCTGTTGTCGAAGAAACGCCGAAAGCACTAACCGAAGAAGAGATCGAACTGATCAAGCAGCAAGCTTATCAGGAAGGCCTGCATCAAGGCCAAGAAGCGGGCTTTAAGCAAGGCTATGATAAAGGCAAAGAGCAGGGCTTACAGGAAGGTCATCAGGAAGGTCTTGAATCCGGAAAGATTGAAGGTGTCGCCGCTGGACAAGAGTTTATTCAGCAGCAAGTCGAAACTTTTATTGGCTTAGCCAACCAGTTTGCTCAACCATTGGAGCTGATGAATGCTCAGGTGGAAAAGCAATTGGTCGACATGGTACTTACGCTTGTCAAAGAAGTGGTTCACGTCGAAGTTCAGACTAATCCTCAGGTCATCCTCGATACCATCAAGCAATCGGTAGAATCTCTGCCGATATCTGGCCATGCCATCACCTTAAAGCTCCACCCAGATGATGTTGACATCATTCGTTCTTCTTACGGAGAGGAACAACTGAGTTTTCGCAATTGGACTTTAATGAGCGAACCCGCCCTCAATCGTGGTGATGTTCAGATTGAGGCTGGAGAGTCGAGTGTTAATTATCGTCTTGAAGATCGCATTCGCAGCGTAATCCAAAGCTTCTGTGGGGTGAATCGCCACCAAGGTGGTGAGTAGTGCTGGCTCTTGCAGAACGCTTATCTCAATACAAAACCAAAGGCCTGACTTGCCGCCCGGTTGCATCAGGTAAGTTGGTGCGAGTGGTTGGCCTTACGCTGGAAGCCACGGGATGTAGAGCGCCGATTGGGAGCTTATGTAAAGTTGAGACTATGCACGGCGAAATGGAAGCCGAGGTAGTGGGCTTCTCAGGTGATAATCTCTTCTTGATGCCTAGCGAGCAGATCACAGGTGTGCTACCTGGAGCTAAAGTGACACCGATGACGAGCGAAACGGGTCTGCCTGTAGGGATGGAGTTGCTCGGTCGGGTTATTGACGGCGTAGGTAACCCACTGGATGGTTTAGGGCCAATCTACACCGAAAAACGCGCCTCCTTCAATGCGGATCCCATTAACCCATTAGCACGTAAACCGATTTCTGAACCTCTTGATGTCGGCATCAAAGCCATTAACGGATTACTCACCGTTGGTAAAGGCCAGCGTATCGGTCTATTCGCTGGTTCCGGTGTGGGTAAGTCGGTAACACTAGGCATGATGACGCGAGGCACGACGGCTCAAGTTGTGGTCGTGGGATTGATTGGTGAGCGTGGACGAGAAGTTAAAGAATTCATCGAAGAAATCCTCGGTGTCGATGGTCGACAGCGTTCTGTCGTTGTCGCCGCGCCAGCCGACTCGTCTCCACTAATGCGTTTGAAAGGATGTCAGACCGCGCTAACCATTGCTGAGTATTTTCGTGATCAGGGCTTAGACGTCCTGTTGCTGATGGACTCATTAACTCGTTTTGCGCAGGCACAACGTGAAATCGCGTTATCGGTAGGAGAACCTCCGGCAACCAAAGGTTATCCACCTTCCGTGTTTGCCAAATTGCCTGCTTTGGTCGAGCGAGCGGGTAACGGTAGTCCGGAGCAAGGCTCGATTACCGCATTCTTTACCGTTCTGACCGAAGGGGACGACTTGCAAGATCCAATCGCAGACGCCTCACGAGCCATTTTGGATGGTCACGTGGTGTTGTCGCGTGAGATGGCGGACGCAGGGCACTACCCAGCGATTGACGTTGAAAAATCGGTCAGTCGTGTAATGCCACAGATCACTTCTGAAGAACATGTCCTAATGTCGAAAGCGGTGCGCCAAGTTCTCTCTATCTGTCGTAAGAATCAAGACCTAGTATCGATTGGTGCATACAAGCCGGGTACCGATCCGGCGATTGATGGTGCGTTCACTCTCAAGCCTAAGCTTGATATCTACTTGCAACAAACAATGAAAGAGACCGTACCTTATGACATGTGTATCAATATGCTACGTGGTCTGCTGCAGGGTGATTAACGCTTATGGATAATGCACTGGAGTTTTTGTTAGAGCAGGCCAAAGAGCGCGAAAAACAAGCAGTATTGGCGTTAAACCAAGCTCGCAATGAGCTTGATAGCTACTATCAGCAGCTCGAGCAAATTGAAAAGTATCGCCTTGATTACTGTCAGCAGTTGGTTGACCGTGGACAACAAGGTTTGACCGCTAGTCAGTACTCGCATTTAAACCGTTTTTTAACCACTTTAGATGAGACTTTGTCTAAGCAGAAGCAGGCCGAGTCGCATTTCAAAGGTCAGGTTAATAACTGCGAGCATAACTGGTTAGAGAGTCGAAAGCAGCGTCGTTCATACGAATGGCTTATTGAGAAAAAACAAACCGAAAAGCAGCGTCTGCAAAATATTAGAGAGCAAAAGCAGATGGATGAATTTTCTACCCTTCAGTACTCACGTCGAATTTCGAACTAACCTCTCACTTCTGTGAGCGCAGTCATTCTCTGATTCTCGTTGGCGTGTTTCTTGCAAATATCTATTCCAACTTGTATGCAATGAATCGGCGTCTTTGCCGCGTAGAGCCTTCTCGGCGTGAAGCAACTGAGAGTGAACCTGGTATGAATATCAATTTATCATCGGTATCGGAAAGTCCAAAAGTGACTAAGACCACCACTGACGGTGGTGACGCGAGTGTCGAAAGCTCCGAGTCTGGCGGTTTCTTTGCCAAATTAGCGGCGTTAATAAAAGGTGAGACTAGCACCAAAGAGAGCGCAGGCAAGGTAGAGGGTGGAGAGACTAGTGCTGAGCAAACGTCGGTATCTCAAGGAGAGTCGGGCGTTAGCGATGTCAAAGCGCAAGCGACAGAGAGCCAAAGTGTCGATGAACTTCTCGTGTCTGATGAAAGTGAGGCGGAAGACGCTGACACAGCTGCGGTAACTAAAGACGCTGCTCAAAGTGCCAAGACAGAGATCTCACAACAAGACGAAAACTCTCATTCAGCGGCGAAAATTGTCTCTGAAAATGACGAAGTACTGCAGCGACTTGATACTGCGAATAAAGCGCTACAACCGGCTGACGGCAAAGAGTTGCCACAGGATCAGGTTGATACTCAACACCATGTCTCACAAAAAATCTCGGCAGAGGAAGAGCAACAAAACGTCTCTTCTGACGCCACTAAAGTGATTGCAACTGACAGTCAGTCTAGACAAGAGATAGCCACGAGTGATGAACCCATCTCAAAAGTCAGTGAGAGTGATCGCCTAAAAGAGCAAGTTGTAATGAAGGCGGACGGTGAAGAAGTTATCGTACCCGCTTCAGCACAAAAGTTTATTCAGCAAGACAGTCAGGTAGTTGCTGAAGAAGAGCACAGCAGTCAGTTGGCGCAAGAAGCCACAGTGGTAAGTGCCTCTGTTGCTAAGGTTAACAAAGACAAAGCGTTACCACAGCAATCGGCAGAACTGTCCGCTGTTGCGCTTGATGAGACAGCGCTCAGCGCAGAAGTCACGACGAAACAGAGCCCAGCAGACGGCTCTGAAGAAGAAAATGATGCCTCAGCTAAAGATGTGGGGCTGGCGGCAGGGGCTATTGCCGCTAGCACAGTGGCGGCGGCCAAGGTGACAGATAAGCCAAGTAAATCTTTAGCCACCGCAATAGACAGTGCACAGCCAAGCAACCAAGTGATGATGTCAGCGAGTGATGTGGCCAGTGAAGCGCCGGCGGATGTAACCATTGCTGCTGCGGCTGTTACAGCAGGAGCGATTCCTTGGGCTTCCGCCAATGAACCCGCGTTAACTGATGACGTGTCGATCAAGCCAGATACGCCACCAAAAGCGCAACAAGCGGTGGTGGCTCAGTCGGTTCATCAGGCACTTACCACACAGCAAGCTCAAGCCCAAATGGCCCAGACTGCAGCACAAATGTCGCAACAACAATCCGCGGTTTCTGCCATGCCAACGGACTTGATGGCAAGCCAGATGCAACAAGTGGCAGCAACGCCTCACGCGGCGCTTACACAGGATCAGGCAGTGCTTAAAGCTGCACTGGGTGCAAAAGCAGCAGGTTCGCTCGGTAAGCTAGTCGGCGGTAAAGATGGTGGTCAGCCCGCCTCGGAGTCGAGTTCGGCTTTTGCTCAGCAACTCGCGCAGGCATCAGGGCAGCAAGGCCCTAACTCGTTAGGTCAGATACGCGCAGAGCAAGCGGCGGCACAAGTGCCATTGCAACTGACGCGAGAAATGGCTGGAGAACAAGTGGCAGAACGAGTTCAGATGATGATGTCGAAAAACCTAAAGAACATCGACATTCGCTTAGATCCCCCTGAATTAGGTCGTATGCAAATTCGTATGAATATGAATGGAGATGCCGCCACGGTTCATTTTACCGTCGCCAATCAGCAAGCTCGCGATGTGATTGAACAATCAATGCCAAGATTGCGTGAGATGCTTGCCCAGCAGGGTGTACAATTAGGTGACAGCTCAGTTCAGCAGCAGGCTTCCGGTCAGCAGCAGAGACGCTATGCAGATAACGGACAGGGTAATTCTGGTCAGGGAAGCAGCGGTCAGGGCTTGTTTGGTGAAGAAAACCTTGAACCAGACATCAATCTTGATTTGAATGTCGCTGCAAAGCGTGATGGAATTAGCTATTACGCTTAAACTGTAAAAAACAAAGAGATAGAGAACGTTAAGTTATGGCAGTTGAAGAAATCGAAACGGAAGCGCCCAAAGGCAAAGGTAAGCTGATCATTATCATCATTGCTGCCGTGGTATTACTCGCGGGTGGCGGTGGTGCTGCATTTTTCTTGATGGGTTCGGATGATTCTGCGGAAACCGCTCAGACCACCCAGCAGCAAGTGGCTGCGCCTGTCGATCCTGTCGCTTACGTTAATATTCCCCAACCGTTTTTATTTAATGTCACAGGCGACAAAAAAGATCGCTTAGTACAGATTAAGGTACAGTTGATGGTTCGTGGTTCAGAGAACGAAAATCTCGCCCGCTACCACTCTCCTTTGATTGAAAGTTCATTATTGAGTACGTTTGCGTCGGCGACCGTTGATCAATTACGTACTGCCAATGGCCGTGTCGAACTGCGAGAAAAAGCGACCGACGACATTAAAGCAAGCTTGAATCGCGCGGTAGGTCAACCAGTGATTGAACGTGTGCTATTTACCGATTTTGTAATGCAGTAGGTGATGCGTGACTGATCTATTAAGCCAAGACGAAATTGATGCCCTGCTCCACGGAGTCGATGACGTTGATGATATAGAAGACGAATCGCCCGAGTCGGATGCCAGTGCTGTAGACTTCGACTTCTCCTCGCAAGACCGCATTGTTCGTGGTCGTATGCCAACGCTCGAATTGATCAATGAGCGTTTTGCCCGCCATTTGCGGATTAGCCTGTTTAACATGCTAAGGAAGACGGCAGAAGTCTCTATCAACGGCGTTCAGATGATGAAGTTTGGTGAGTACCAAAATACGCTGTATGTGCCGACCAGTCTTAATATGGTGCGCTTTAGACCGTTAAAAGGTACGGCGCTGATTACCATGGAAGCACGTCTAGTCTTCATTCTAGTAGAAAACTTTTTTGGTGGTGATGGCCGCTTCCATGCCCGTATCGAAGGCCGGGAGTTTACACCGACCGAGCGTCGAATTGTGCAGCTATTGCTGAAGATCGTTTTTGAAGATTACAAAGAAGCTTGGTCTCCAGTCATGGGGGTCGAGTTTGAGTACCTCGATTCGGAAGTGAACCCGAGTATGGCTAACATTGTTAGCCCGACAGAGGTGATCGTCGTCAGTTCATTCCATATTGAGGTTGACGGTGGTGGCGGTGACTTCCACGTGGTTATGCCGTATTCGATGGTTGAGCCAATTCGTGAGTTGCTCGATGCCGGTGTTCAGTCTGACAAAATGGAAACAGACGTTCGTTGGAGCACGGCTCTTCGTGAGGAAATCATGGATGTGCCAGTCAACTTCCGTGTCGATTTACTAGAGCAAGATATCTCATTGCGTGACTTGATGGAGCTACAACCGGGTGACATCATCCCGATCAATATGCCAGAACACGCTGTGATGTTTGTTGAAGAACTGCCAACATTCCGAGTGAAAATGGGGCGCTCAGGTGAGAAATTAGCAGTTCAGGTATCAGAGAAAATTAAACGCCCTGATGTGGTTAAAACGGATATCGCCTTCCTCGGAAAAGATGTTATTTCTGAGTTAGAAGAAGACGATGGCGAAATCGAAGATTAAGAGAATAAATAGGTAACAGGTATGGAACCGAGTGACGACCAAAAACTGGCGGACGAATGGGCTGCGGCATTAGGTGAAGATCCGAATGCGCCAGATATTGATGTAGATGAAGTGATGTCTGCTCAGCTTGATGAGCTAAAGGACACTTCTTCGCCAATCTCAGACGATGAGCGTCGCAAGCTGGATACGATCTTAGATATACCAGTGACGATTTCCATGGAAGTGGGTCGCTCTCAAATCAGTATTCGTAACTTACTCCAGTTAAACCAAGGTTCAGTTGTTGAGCTAGAGCGCTTGGCCGGTGAGTCATTAGATGTATTGGTGAACGGTACTCTAATTGCGCACGGTGAAGTGGTTGTGGTTAACGATAAGTTTGGTATTCGTTTGACCGACGTAATCAGTCAGACAGAGCGTATCAAGAAACTGCGATAATGTTAGGTAACGTATGACTTTCAAAGTTAGAGAGTACTTACTTTACTCTCTCAGTGTACTTTCTCCTTCCGCACTGGCTGCCGCTCCAGGCAGCCAACTAGACTGGGCGACCACTTTTGGGTCGCTCGTGTTCGTTGTGGCCTTTATTTTGTTGCTAGCTTGGCTATTAAAACGCATGCGAGTCCCCGCGTTGATCAATCAGAAAGGTCTAAGCGTTGTGCGCCAAATTGCGGTTGGGCATCGAGAAAGGATTGTGATTGTTCAAGCGGGTGAAGAGCAGTTTTTAGTGGGGGTGACGCCTCAATCGATTCAACTTATCTCAAAGCTGGATAAACCTTTGTCTCAGGAGGAGATGGCTAACGGTCCGTTTGCAAGTCAACTGACTCAGCTGTTGAAGAAGAATGATAAAAACAACTAATTTGGCGACCATTGTTCTGACGTTTGTACTGACCCTTTTTTCTGGGTTAGCGTTAGCGCAGCAAGAGATAGATACCCCGGTTCCTGCCAATATTGCTCCGAGTGACTCGGTGACTGTAACGGCAATGGAAAAAGAGCAGGGCGCGTCTAAAACCATCTCAACCGGCAGTTTTACGGGCGGTGGCGGCGGAATTCCAGCCTTTACCATGACCACCAATGCGGATGGCAGCGAAGACTACTCAATCAACTTGCAAATCTTAGCGTTGATGACCATGCTCGGCTTCCTGCCAGCCATGGTTATTTTGATGACGTCGTTCACGCGTATTGTCGTGGTGATGTCTATTTTGCGTCAGGCCATGGGTTTGCAACAGACCCCATCCAACCAAGTGATCATAGGTATCGCCATCTTCCTAACCTTTTTCATCATGTCTCCAGTATTGAGCAAGATTAATGATGATGCGATTCAGCCTTACATCAATGAGCAGATAACCGCGCGACAAGCGTTTGACTTGGCTCAAACGCCAATGAAAGACTTTATGCTCAAGCAGACTCGGGTAAAGGACTTAGAAACCTTTGTTAATATTTCTGGTTCGACAGCGACAGCGCCGGAAGATGTGTCAATGGCGGTATTAATTCCAGCTTTCATCACCTCTGAGCTCAAAACTGCATTCCAAATTGGTTTTATGCTGTTTTTACCATTCTTAATCATTGACCTTGTGGTGGCTTCGGTTCTCATGGCAATGGGTATGATGATGCTATCGCCAATGATTGTCTCGTTACCTTTTAAATTGATGCTGTTCGTGTTGGTCGACGGCTGGAACCTGATATTGTCGACGTTAGCCGGCAGTTTCGCTTTGTGACGGGAGGAAAACAATGACTCCTGAAATGTTTGTGGAGCTGTTTCGTGAATCGCTATGGATGGTTCTCATCATGGTGTGTGCGATCATTATTCCCAGTCTACTGATTGGTTTAGTGGTCGCTATCTTTCAAGCCGCAACGTCGATTAACGAACAAACACTGAGCTTCTTGCCACGTTTGATTGTGACACTACTCGCTTTGATGCTGTTTGCTCACTGGATGACGCAGATGCTGATGGAGTTTTTCTTTAGCATGATCGAGCGTTTGCCTCAGGTTCTCTACTAGGTCTGACTATGGAGTATCCGACTAGCCTAGTTTTAGATTGGATCGCCAATTACTTTTGGCCCTATACCCGCATTGCTGCCATGCTGATGGTGATGTCGGTGACGGGAGCGCGATTTGTGTCTACTCGGGTACGTCTCTATCTAGGTTTAGCGATCACTTTTGCTGTGATGCCCGCTATCCCCGCGGTACCAGACAATATTGAACTCGTCTCTTTTGCGGGTTTTATGACCTTGCTCGAACAGATCATTATCGGTGTCGCGATGGGGACTGTGACCCAATTTATGATTCAAACCTTTGTTATTCTTGGTCAGATCCTAGGTATGCAGTCGAGTTTGGGTTTTGCCTCAATGGTTGACCCAGCAAACGGTCAAAACACCCCGTTGCTTGGTCAATTGTTTATGTTCCTTGCAACCATGTTTTTCCTCGCGACCGATGGTCATCTTAAAATGATCATGCTGGTGGTGATGAGTTTCAAATCGATCCCAATTGGAACGGGCTCATTAACGACGGTGGATTTTAGAGAACTGGCGTTATGGCTTGGCATCATGTTTAAAGTTGCGCTGAGTATGTCATTGTCTGGAATTATTGCGTTGCTAACGATCAACTTATCCTTCGGCGTAATGACACGTGCCGCCCCGCAGTTGAATATTTTCTCACTCGGCTTCGCCTTTGCTTTGATGGTGGGTTTATTGCTTTGTTGGTACATCATCGCCGGACTCTACAACCACTATGAGCTATTCTGGTTGCAAGGTGAACAGCAGATCTGTTCCTTTATCAGGCTGAATTGTTAGGAGGCTGAATGGCAGAGTCAGACGGTCAAGAACGCACAGAAGACGCCACGCCCAGACGCTTGCAACAGGCTCGAGAAAAAGGGCAGGTTGCAAGGTCTAAAGAGTTGGCGTCGGTTTCAGTACTGGTAATTGGTTCAGTTGCACTGATGTGGTTTGGAGAGAGCTTAGCTCGCGCTCTATTTACTGCAATGGGGCGATTGTTTACTTTGTCACGTGAAGAGATATTTGATCAGGTTAAGCTGTTCGATATTGCGCTCGGATCATTGTCGAATCTGATTCTTCCCCTTCTGTTGATCCTGATAACACTATTTGTGGCTGCGCTGGCTGGAGCCGCAGGGGTCGGTGGCATCAACTTTTCAGTTGAAGCGGCGATGCCCAAGTGGTCGAAGATGAATCCACTGAGTGGTCTCAAACGCATGGTCGGCCTACAAAGCTGGGTAGAACTGATTAAGTCTATTCTCAAAGTGGCTTTAGTGTCTGGGATGGCCTTTTATCTTATTAACGCCGCCAAAGAAGATTTGTTCCAACTCAGTATGGATGTTTACCCACAGAACATCTTTCACGCGCTAGATATCCTGCTTAATTTCATATTGCTGATTAGCTGTACCTTGCTGCTTGTGGTAGCGATAGATATCCCATTCCAGATTTGGCAACACGCCAACCAACTTAAAATGACCAAGCAAGAGGTTAAAGACGAGTACAAGGAAACAGAGGGTAAGCCGGAAGTGAAAGGCCGTATTCGTATGCTCCAGCGTGAAGCAGCCCAACGTCGTATGATGGCCGAAGTGCCTCAGGCCGATGTTATCGTCACCAACCCCGAGCATTTCTCTGTGGCATTGCGATATAAACAAGATAGTGACCGAGCGCCAATCGTTGTCGCGAAAGGTACGGATCACATGGCACTCAAGATTCGTGAAGTGGCACGTGAACACGATATCTACGTGATTCCAGCGCCGCCTCTTGCGCGTGCTCTATACCATTCAACCGAATTAGAGCAGGAAATACCGGATGGCTTGTTTACTGCGGTGGCACAAATTCTTGCCTACGTATTCCAATTAAAACAGTATCGAAAACGCGGTGGACAAAGGCCAAACCTTAAAACCTCCGAGCTACCTATTCCTCCAGAACTGAGAAAGTAGCCGGTTAGAACAACGGACTACTTTTCGGGTATAGAGAGGAGTACCAACAGAGCGCCATCTCCACCGAACTCGAGTGGAGCTTGATGGAAAGCCATCACATCTGGGTGCTGAGCAAGCCACAGTGGTGCTTTTTGTTTGAGTATGTGTTTACCGATGCCGTGTTGAACACACGCACAGGAAATTTCGTTCTTTATACAGTAGGCGATCATAGCCCCCAGTTCGCGTTTGGCTTCCTGTTGATTCATTCCGTGCATATCGAGAAAAACGTCAGGGACATAAACACCTCGACGTAGTCTTTTTACTTCATACTGTGACACGTCATCTCGAGCATAACGCGTTGGTCCTTCTTCATTCAAAAGTGGAACAAACTCGTCAGAGAAATAGAACTCAGCATCGCTCGCTTCTCTAGAAGTTCGCTTAATTTCTTTTTGCTTAGTATTTTTTTTTGGCTGCTGGACTATGGTATCCTGTGACAACTTTTTTACGCCTTGTACTGCATCCCTAAAAAGGGCGAAGTCATCATCCATATCGGTGTCTTTTTTGCTCATGGGATTAATCATTAATACTTTAAAATGTAATGAGCAGTATTGTAGCGCTTTTCGGAGGCAATTTTGGATAAGATTTTTGTAGAAGAAGCGGTGTCAGAACTTCATACGCTTCAAGATATGATTCGTTGGACCGTCAGTCGTTTCAACGCCGCAAACCTATTTTATGGTCACGGTACTGACAACGCATGGGATGAAGCGGTACAGCTAATCCTGCCAACATTGTACCTGCCAATCGATGTGCCTCCGCATGTATTGAACTCGCGCCTGACCACCAGTGAGCGTATGCGTATCGTTGAGCGCGTGGTTAAGCGTATCAATGAGCGTACTCCTACAGCCTACCTAACTAACCGTGCTTGGTTCTGTGGCTTAGAGTTTTTCGTTGATGAACGTGTACTCGTACCTCGTTCGCCAATCGGTGAGTTGATTCAGGCTGAATTCCAACCTTGGTTGATCGAAGAACCGACACGTATCATGGATCTTTGTACGGGTAGCGGCTGTATCGCCATCGCCTGTGCACATGCGTTCCCTGAAGCGGAAGTTGATGCAATCGACATCTCTACTGACGCACTACAAGTTGCTGAGCTTAACGTTCAGGATCATGGTATGGAGCAGCAAGTTTTCCCAATCCGTTCAGATCTGTTCCGTGATCTACCAAAAGAGAAGTACAACCTGATTGTCTCCAACCCACCGTACGTTGACCAAGAAGACATGAATAGTCTGCCAGAAGAGTTTACCCATGAGCCGGAGTTAGGCCTAGCTGCGGGTACTGATGGGCTTAAAATTGTTCGCCGTATCCTAGCGAATGCGCCAGATTACTTAACGGACAACGGTATTCTTATTTGTGAAGTGGGTAACTCTATGGTTCACATGATGGAACAGTACCCACATATTCCATTTACTTGGATTGAGTTCGAGAACGGTGGTCACGGGGTATTCATGCTAACTCGCGAACAGATGCTAGCCGTCAAAGATGAGTTCTCAATCTACCGAGATTAATGCTTAAAATTTAAGCAAAACTTCAATAGCGCCAAGTGGTTTGATCTTTGAGTCACGACTTGGCGTTTTTTTATGCGCGTAAAATGGCCTTTAGGGGTTTACATCAAACCGCAATAAGGCGACTATGAAATAACTAATAATTGAAGTGTAAAGCTCTGTATACAAGGGCGAAACAAATTTGAGGAAGTAATGGCAGGAAACAGTATCGGACAACATTTTCGAGTGACAACATTCGGAGAAAGTCATGGTATCGCACTAGGATGTATTGTCGACGGATGCCCTCCGGGTCTTGAAATCACCGAAGCAGATATTCAAATCGATTTGGACCGCCGTCGACCAGGCACTTCTCGTTATACCACCGCTCGTCGTGAACCAGACGAGGTGAAAATTTTGTCTGGCGTATTTGAAGGTCAAACCACAGGGACTTCTATCGGTCTTTTGATCGAAAATACCGACCAGCGTTCGAAAGATTATTCGGAAATCAAAGATAAGTTCCGCCCAGGGCACGCTGACTACACTTACCATCAAAAATATGGTGTTCGTGATTATCGTGGTGGTGGCCGTTCATCTGCCCGTGAAACCGCGATGCGTGTTGCGGCGGGATCAATCGCTAAGAAATACCTGAAACAAGAATTTGGGGTAGAGATCCGTGCTTATCTATCGCAAATGGGCGATGTGGCGATTGATAAAGTGGATTGGGATGAAATAGAAAACAATCCATTTTTCTGTCCTGATGTTGATAAAGTTGAAGCTTTTGATCAACTGATCCGTGACCTAAAGAAACAAGGCGATTCAATCGGTGCAAAACTGCAAGTAGTCGCAACAAATGTTCCTGTTGGTCTGGGTGAACCTGTATTCGACCGCCTAGATGCGGACATTGCGCATGCACTTATGAGTATTAACGCGGTGAAAGGTGTAGAGATTGGTGATGGCTTTGATGTTGTTCGTCAAAAAGGCAGCCAGCACCGAGATGAACTGACACCAAGTGGCTTTGCGAGTAACCACGCTGGCGGTATCTTAGGTGGCATCTCAACAGGGCAAGATATTGTAGCCAACATTGCTCTCAAGCCAACCTCAAGTATTACTGTGCCTGGTGAAACTATCACTAAGCAAGGTGAACCGACTCAGTTAATTACTAAAGGTCGCCACGATCCATGTGTTGGTATTCGTGCTGTACCGATTGCAGAAGCGATGCTGGCGATTGTTGTACTCGACCATTTGTTGCGCCATAGAGGCCAAAACCACGGCGTGACGACAGAGACGCCGCAGATATAAGCTCTGATTGATAAAAGCCCCGACACGCGAGTCGGGGTTTTTTTATGCCATGAGGAAATGGTAAAAATCGAGCTGGTTACCGTTGTGTCTATCGAGTAGCAGGACACGAATATTGCGTTTAGTGGCGGCATCAATGGCGAGTGCGGCAAGGTCAGTAATCTCAGATTGGCAGTGGCTTTCGAGCTTAACGGTTTGGCCTTGATGCTGGACGGTGATGATTTCTAGCTTTGGGCAGACAAAAGCATAGCGTGGCTGTGTTTGACTCATAAATCTCATTATTAGTGTTATTTTTGTCAATTCCATCATCTCTTGCTTATCAGTACAAAGTTTTGTTGGTAAGCGCATGTAATTATTGAGCTTACATATGCTTACCTTTGCGGCAAAGGGAATCTGCTATAGTGCCGCGACACAAGGAGGTATGCAGTGGAATTAGAGTCGATTTATTCTGCACAGATGGATTCCATTCAGAATTTGGTTCGCTATCAAGCACATGGTTTTGTTTATGGCGTCTATCAGGACAAGACTTTTTACAGTGTATTCCAGCCGATCGTAGATCGTTTTGGTTCTGTCTTAGCGTTTGAAGGATTAGTGCGGATTCATGACCAACAAGGGCGTGTCATCAATCCTGGTGATTACTTTTCTGCGATGATCCCCGGTGATGAAGCGAGCGTCATGACGACGTTGTTGTGTGGTAAGTTACACTCCATCAACCTTGCCCATACCCGTTATCGTCATAGCAAACTGTTTATCAACGTTTCACCTTCTGTGTTTTCGCTGCTCGCTAATCAGCGCCAATCCATTGAACATCTAATGTATCGCCTACGCTGTTTGCGCTTAGTAAGTTCGCAAATCATTTATGAGATTACTGAGTTTGAAGAGTCGGACCTCGCCGGTATTTTGCAAGGCAAAGCCTATTTGGAGCACTACGGTATCAAGACGGCATTAGATGACTATGGGGCATGTTATTCTACTCGTGAGAGAGCAATAAAAATCCGACCAACGTATCTGAAAATTGATCGAAGTTATGTCAGTGATGAAGATTTTGTTGAGCAGGCGGTCGCAGTGGCAAAACAGATTGGTGCGTACACTATCGCTGAAGGGATCGAGACTCGAGAGCAGTTTGAGATGTGTTGTGGTGTTGGTGTGGACTATTTTCAGGGTTATTGGATAGCAAAACCGATGACAAGCCAAAGGTTAGAACAGTATCAACCTTTGGCTATCGAGTCTCTGGCGTGATCAGTGCAATGAGCCTTCAGCTTCAAGGTTGAATGAAGGTAAGCGCCATTTGAAACGCACCGCAGCCATACGAAGTACATAACCAACAACGAGAGTTGAAATGGTCGCAGTCACATCATCAATGCCAAGCTCTAAAAGTCCTAAATACAAACCAGAAGCAACGAGAGCCACAGATGCGTACAGTTCCTCATGCAATACAAGTGGTGTTTGACGACAGATTAGGTCACGCAGTAGGCCACCAAACACGCCAGTGACGAGTGCTGATACCATACAAATCAAGGCATGATGCCCCATACCCATTGCCACTTTGGTACCAATGATACTAAAAACGATCAGTCCTAGCGCATCCAATCGAATGAACAGGCCTTTAAGTTTAATGACCCACTTAGCTAGCCCTGTTGTCAGTACGCCAGCGATACAAGTGATCGCAAGAAACTCGGGATTCTTTACCCAGCCTAGTGGGTAATGACCGAGAAGAATATCGCGCACCGTGCCGCCACCTATGGCCGTAGCACTTGCAACCAGCATGACTCCAAACCAATCCATTTTTCGACGACCCGCACTTAGTGCTCCCGTCATCGCTTCCGCTGTGATACCAATAATATATAAAACACTGAGCAGCATAATGAATTCTCAAGAAGTGGCCGTAAATGCTCGGCAATGAAGATAAAATTTAAGGCGTGAGTGTAGTGGGAAATGTGATCTATGACGAATGAGTTTTTATGAATACGAAAACGTTTTTCAGATTACTATTTCTAATATCAATACATTAAGTAGGGTTTTGCATTTTTCAGCAAAAATGAGAGAATGCAGACCGCGATAGTACCAGCCCGTTAATTTAGCTATGACCCACGAGTATCAAGACTTAATCAATATCTTTAACACGACTTTTTTTCACTCATACAACACCAAGTTGGAGTTAGGGGGAGATGAGCCAATTTACCTTCCTGCTGACGATGACTACCCCTATCATCGCATTATTTTTGCTCGTGGTTTCTATGCGTCAGGAATGCATGAGATTGCCCATTGGTGTGTGGCTGGGCCAGAGCGTCGCTTAGTGGAAGATTTTGGTTATTGGTACGAGCCTGACGGGCGCACTCAAGCCGTGCAAGCTGAATTTGAGAAAGTAGAAATCCGCCCGCAAGCATACGAATGGATTTTATCCGTCAGTGCAGGCTTTCCGTTCACGGTCAGTTGTGACAATCTCAATGGTAGCTTTGAACCGGATCGTCTGGCGTTTATGGCCAAAGTTCACGCTGAGGTGATGTCAATTCTTCAGGTGGGATTACCGCTCAGAGTTCAAATGTTGTCTGATGCGCTACGTGAATTCTACAGTATCGCGGAACTCACGCCTGCGCAGTTTGAAGTTAAGTAGCCTAACGCTACTGAATAAGCCAAGTATTCTCTTTCTGGCCGCTGTAGTCGAATGTGTAGACGAGTGGGGTCTGATCTGGCTCCATCACCCAAATTACGGCAATCAGTGAGTCGCAATGATTGACTACCCTTAAATCGAATTCTGCCAGCCCTGCAGTTAACGATGATTTGACCAAACAGCTCTCGTAGTCGACGAGGTCAGAATCACCCTGAGCGGAGCTATTGTCGCATATCGATATATAGGCTTGCTTGTCAGCCAGTTGGTTCAGAATGACATCGACATCAACGCTATAGACAGATTCGAGACTGTTGTCATAACTGATGTTTAAGTTTTCAAGGGTTTGTATTTGGACAGAAGCCGCCGCTGTTGTCGGGGTTGATGTAGCGCCGCTTGAACCTGTGCTCCCTGATCCACCTTCATCGCCACCGCCTCCGCCCCCACAACCTGTTAAAAGAGTCAAGCTAGCGAGAGTAGAGCCGATAAACTGTGTTACTGATTTGATGTTCATTGTCTTATCCTCGCTAGTCGACGTAAATTTTGTTGTTGTTAGCTTCCACATACCAATCGGCTTCAGTTAACCCTTGTGGATCTTGGGCGAAGTCCCCGAATCTTGGATAGGCGTCGAGTATGGTGATCTGTTCCAACGGGTGCTGCCAGTTGAGCGGGATTTCAATCGCCCATGGTAGACCATTGCTGGTGTGATAATGGGTATTACCACTGGAGGCATCCTCGCCGAGAGCAAGATAACGGGTATCGAATTTTGCCGTAGGCGGGTTGTTTTTAAGATGGATTTCGAGTCCACGTCCGGGATAGCCCCCTGTCAGTTGATAACCAATATCTCCATAGTAATGACCTGGCGCGGCAAAGATGAAAGGGTCATATGGAAACTCGGGCATGACGCTTGTTGCTGGTGCATTGGCAAAGGAGAACTGTAAGCTCCAACTTGGGCGATATGCGGTGCCACAGTTCACCTGTGTACGGAACATGGTGCAGTTTTCTGCTTCACCCGCCTCGGTGATGTCCCACAAGTCTTGCTGGATGATAAATACGGCATCAGTTGTGCCTAGTTCCAGTACCTCTGAGGATTGGGTTTGACCATTCACAGTCAGAACAACAGAATCAGACTTGATGTCTTCCCTTGCAATGTTAGGTAAGCGAATGGCAAAACCAGAGTGATTATCTCCACCAAGAGCCGCAATTTGACCCTCAATTTTGACTCGAATTACCTGACTATTGAGATGATATTCCGTGTATTTTACATTCATCAAAACATCATTCATGTCATAGTCACCTTGAAGTGGGTACTGATCTTCATAGGCAAATGTGGTGTAGCTTCCACCTAGTGGGTAGTTCTCGGTCGATACGCCACTTTCGGTAATGTCGATAGGATAATCCTCAACCTCTCCCTGTGGCACACCACCGCTTGGTCCAATCCCTGAAGTGTTGCTGATACGGAATCTTGCCCAACTCTCACCACTGACCGCCCAAGTAGGTACAGTGAAAAATACTGACTGTGTTCCATCACTCACCGAGAGATCAGTGATGATGATTTCCTCACTATCGAAGGTGCCGTCGCGGTCAAAGTCCATCCAAGCATTGAGCACGCTTTCCGAAGTGGCACCATTAACTGTGATTTGGACCATAGAAGTATTTCCAACTTGAATTGGCACTGGGAACTCGACACCGTCGTCATCGTCAATATTGTCGGAAGTATCATCGCTATAAGGCGGTGGATTACCTTCGGTTTCACCATCGACAATTGCTCCAAGTCGCAAGCTAGAAGTGTCTTCTAAAGCTCCTATGCCGTGTCGCGCACCAGACTGAGCATAGGTCGTCTGATAGCTGTCTGGTGCGTCGCCAAAGTCGGTCAACTCTGCGGCTTCGACAGGCGCTGACGCACATCGAGCCCCATCATTCGAATTACTTGATGGACCGTAAGCCGTCAGGATCGCACTAGGCTGCCAAGACGAGTAGTCTGACGTCCCAGGTGTATGAGGATTGTCTAGGGCGACTTTGAAAATATAGCCATTGCTGTTGTTGCTGGCGTAGAGGTATCCATCCACATCAAAGTAAATTGCACCGAAGGTAAAGTTGAAACCAAGTTGAGCTTCATTGAGCACCTGATTCTTACGCGTGGCAGTACCTTGTGTAACATCTACGACCCAGAGATAACCGTCGGCGTCTAGGCTATAGGCAAGGTTATTGTTGGCGTCTGGGTGAAAGGCGAAGTCATGAATGTTGGGTTTAGAAAATTGAGAAGGCGGCGCGACTAGCGTCATCTCTAGCGTGTCTAGGTCGACTTTATACAACCCGTCGTTTGGGCGGTAACCATACCAAGCGTTTTCGTTGAGTGACACGTCGCCGACATAGAAACGATCGGGTGTACCCGCAGGCATGATAAGCTCAAGTCGCGTTTTATCGAAGTTGGCGTCGATGCGAGCAAGCGTTCCGAGTTCGCCATTAACACCATAGTCCCAGCCATAAATGAATCGGTCATGTTCACTAAAACCTAGCCCATTTAGCTTGGCTAAACCCAGAGTCGAGGGCATGACGCGATAACTGCCTAAATCGATGTTAACCCCAAATGCGACGGGAGTTCCTGTGGGGTTTTGGATAAGGAATGCCTCAGTGGGACATTCACCAAAGCTGACGTCTCCAGCATGGCTGGATGGCGCGTAATAAATGCTGTAGCTGCAACATGCAAAGAGTAGTAGGAAGCGCTGATTTATACGTTTTAATTTCATTGTCATTCCCTATTTTGGCTGAGCGATATAAGGGAAATTGCATTGTCCATGCCACACTATCAGGCCTTGCTGTATATAGGGTTTGCGTTGAAATTCTCAATGTGAGAAGCTTGGCGCTCTTTTTGAGAAGCAAACTGATTAGGCGACATCGCAAAATGATTATTGAATTTGAAGAGCAGCTACTTGAGCTAATAGATGCACGTATTTCGACGGCGTCAGATGATGAACTTTTTGCTGGTGGTTATCTGCGTGGTCATATTTCGCTTTCTGCCGCTTCGTGCGAAGAAGATGGCATTAATGATGTGGAAACATTAAAGAGTCGTATTCAGGAAAGTTTGGATGCAGCACGCTCGGAGCTGACTCCGGCGGACCGTATTATCGTCAATGATTTGTGGTTAGAGTTGGTTAACAACGCTTAACCAACGGCGGCATCAATCTATCGCTTAAGAGGTTGTTCGAATTTTTCGAACAACCTCTTTGTATTTTTGCGCTTGTTGCGTGATTGGCTGCTCGATATTCTAGTGCTCATACCGAGACACAACAGGATAGCAGTTATGAGAATCGTAGCATTTGGTGCATCAAACAGTTCAACATCAATCAACAAAGCGTTAGCAACCTATGCCGCTCAACAAGTGGAAGGTGCGCAAGTACAAGTCTTAGACATCAACAATTATTCAGTTCCGATGTTTAGTGAAGACAAAGAAAAAGAAATTGGACAAGCCGAAGGCGCAAGAGAGTTTCTTGCTGATCTTGCTGAAGCGGATGCCATTGTTGTCTCTTACGCTGAACATAATGGCTACTACCCAGCGGCATACAAAAACCTATTTGATTGGGCGACTCGCATTGATCGCAGTGTGTTCCAAAACAAGCCTGTTGTTTACTTGGCAACATCTCCTGGCCCTGGTGGAGCACAAACGGTTCTTGCTGCCGCTACTGCTTCCGCACCTTACTTTGGTGCTGATGTTAAGGCGTCGGTATCCGTCCCAAGTTTCTATGATAACTTTGACTTTGAAACAGCGGCGATTACCAACCAAGAAATTGCAGATGAAATCAAAGCCGCGGTTGCTAAGCTAGCCTAACTAAGCTCAGTGACTACCGATAAAAAACGCAGTGTAAGAGACTGCGTTTTTTTGTTTTGAGACCAATTACAGTTCCGTAATGGCTTTCCCTTTTCTTAATTTGCGAACCCACATTCGACTAGGGTGCAAGCTTTCCAAAACATCCACAGGTAGAGGCAGCGGATCACCACAGATCTGAGAGGCGAGCGTTTCCGCTAACAGCGGCGCTGAACTTAGCCCTCGAGAG
The DNA here is from genome assembly GCF_050113875.1 of Vibrio sp. TRT 1302. Classification (NCBI taxonomy): domain Bacteria; kingdom Pseudomonadati; phylum Pseudomonadota; class Gammaproteobacteria; order Vibrionales; family Vibrionaceae; genus Vibrio; species Vibrio sp. TRT 1302. Next base: position 56,637 of record NZ_JBNJOF010000021.1, read on the forward strand.
CCTAAACCTAGCAGGCAGAACAAGTTTGGATATTGTGGTACTTGTTCAGCACTATCAATCGTTGCTTCTTGAAGGTTTTGATAGCGAGCTTTGATCGTCTCAAACTGACCAAGGTTGCCAACAAATGGCAGATGGTCTCGGCTTACACAGCGTATGCCCTGACGCGATTTATTCGATGACGTATCAACTTGGAGTGGCCAAGATTGGTTTGGTACGCATTTGCGCAGTTTGTCACCATTGTCTTGCTGCGCCACAGGATCAAACTCATTGTCGAGATGAGAGCGGTCATAGCTTGCGCCAATGCAGTGATGAAGGTTATTCGGGTTAACGGGGGTCATGTAGCCGTCATAGCACAATACGGTCTTGAGTTTCTCAAGCGTCTCTGTTGTTGGAATGTGACTGACTTGACCTTTGACCTTCCCTAATGGGACGTGCGCAGCTTGAGTAAATTGGTCAAACAGATGTCCGTTGGCAATGACTACGGTATCGTGTTGGAATGACGCGTTATGACTTACCAAAGTCCAGCTCTGGGAATCTTCCTGCCAGTCTAGCTGCTCAATTTTGCAGTTGAAGTAAGACGCAAATAAAGGGTTTTCCGCGAGCTTATCCAGTAACCCTTTGGTTAGCTGAGCAGGGCTTAACCAACCACCAAGCGGATAGTGAACGCTTTCCATATCGAGAGGAAGGCCAACAACGTCATTGGTCTGTTGAGTATCGAGTTTATGAATCAGATGATGATCAAAGTTACCTTCAAGCATTTTGTTAAGTTTAACGCTGGTTGTTTGATCCCACATTAGCTGCGTCACACCACACCATTGGTGGTCAAACTCTATCTGCTGCGCAGCTTGTTCAACAAATTGACGGGCAAACAAGAATGCTGGCGCAAATACTCGGGACACGCCTTCGTGAGTACCATTCAGTAAAGGATAGACTGCACCTTGTCGATTTCCTGAAGCGCCTTCAGCAGGCGCACTATCTTGACAGTAGAGCGTGACTTTTTTTCCACGGCGGATAAGGGTAGTGGCAAGCGTGGCACTAGCGATACCTCCACCAATAATAGCGATGGATTCACCACCGAGACTTGGTTGACGAGCAAACCAAGGCGCCATGTTCGTGTGTGGCAGCTTCTCTAAAAGTGCGCCCGCGATCATCTCTCGTTTGGTGCCAAAGCCTTTGACTTTCTTCATTGCGAAGCCCGCTTCAATGAGACCTCGACGTACAAAACCCGCAGCCGTGAACGTAGCGCAAGTACAATCACGTTTCGCTAATTTTGCCATTCCGTTAAATAAGTCTTGGTTCCACATTTCTGGGTTTTTGCTTGGTGCGAACCCATCTAAGAACCAAGCGTCGACTAGACCTTGATCAGAAACCGGCACTTTTGGCATGCAATCTTTAATGTCACCAAACCACAAATCAAGCGTAATGGCGCCATCTTCTAGTACGATTCGATGGCACTCTGGTACCGCGATAGGGTAGTGTTCTTGCAGTTTTTCCGCATACTCTGCCAGTTCAGGCCACGATTGGTGAGCCTTGATGAGATCATTTTTACTCAACGGATATTTTTCAAAGCTCACGAAATGCAGCTCTTTTAATGGCGAAGTTGGATTTTGTTGCCTAAATTGAGCAAACCATTGCCAAACGGCTAAGAAATTAAGTCCAGTTCCGAAGCCAGTCTCTGCGATGACAAATCTGCGCTGGTCACATGCTTGCCATCTTTGTGGCAGATGATTCTGGTGTAAGAACACGTAGCGAGTCTCTTCTAGTCCATTGACGTTGGAGAAATAGACATCATCAAACTGGTCGGAAACAGGGGTTCCAGCTTCGTTCCAGCCTAGTTGGGCATTAGTAATCGAGGTCATAGTGTCGGAAATAATGTGAATAAAGACGATAATATGATTGCAATTGTACGGTTTTAAAGGAAAGCTGACCACTTTTCCCCGCTATCTTAGTTATTATCAGGCGGATTTTTGAATTATAGGAATGTCATAATGAAACGAGTCGTAATCACCGGTATGGGTATTGTTTCAAGTATCGGTAACAACGTCGAAGAAGTTTTAGCGTCTCTTAAAGCAGGTAAATCTGGTATTACTGCCTCTGAGCAGTTTAAAGAACACGGCCTACGTTCTCAGGTTTGGGGTGACTTAAAGATTAACCCAGCAGAACACATTGACCGTAAACAGATGCGCTTTATGGGTGATGCGGCTGCTTATGCATACCTATCAATGCAGCAAGCAATTGAAGATGCAGGTTTAACCGACGAACAGGTATCTAACGACCGTACTGGTATTGTTGCAGGTTCTGGTGGTGCATCGGCACTAAACCAAACTGTCGCAACTGACACTATGCGTGAAAAAGGCGTTAAACGTGTTGGTCCATACATGGTACCTCGTACTATGTCTTCAACCGTATCTGCGTGTTTGGCAACACCATTTAAAATCCGTGGCGTGAACTACTCAATGAGTTCTGCGTGTGCGACGTCAGCACACTGTATTGGTCATGCGATGGAACTTATCCAACTAGGTAAACAAGACATCGTTTTTGCTGGTGGTGGTGAAGAACTAGATTGGTCTCAAACTATGATGTTTGATGCGATGGGTGCACTATCAACTAAGTACAACGAGACTCCAGACCAAGCTTCTCGTACTTACGATGCTGACCGTGACGGTTTTGTTATCTCTGGCGGCGGCGGCATGATGGTGATCGAAGAGCTCGAACACGCTTTAGCACGCGGCGCGAAAATCTACGGTGAAATCGTAGGCTATGGCGCGACGTCAGACGGTTATGACATGGTTGCTCCTTCTGGTGAAGGCGCAGTGCGTTGTATGAAGATGGCGATGCAAGATGTGGATGTTATTGACTACGTCAACACACACGGCACATCAACACCAGTTGGTGACGTTAAAGAACTGGGTGCAATCCAAGAGCTATTCGGTAACAACAGCCCAGCCATTTCTGCAACCAAAGCAATGACAGGTCACGCACTAGGTGCTGCTGGTGTGCACGAAGCAATTTACTCAACGCTAATGCTGAACAACGATTTCATCGCTCCAAGCATTAACATTGCTAACTTAGATGAAGCGGCTAAGGGCCTAGATATCGTGACTGAGAAGCGTGATGTCGAGCTAACGACCGTGATGTCAAACAGTTTTGGCTTTGGTGGTACGAACGCAACATTAGTGATCAAGAAGTACCAAGGCTAACTGAATTTGCTGGGCAGATGATGCTTCGCAATCCAGTTTCCAGAGCTGGCTAATCTTTATTCGTAAAGGTTAACCTAACAGACGCAGACTTTAGCCCATGGAGAGCGGGTTAAGATCCTTTTGTTCTGGACTATTGCCCGGCTATTTAGCCGGGCATTTTTCTCTTTACCCTTTATCGTTATCTGAGTGCATTATTACCTCGACACTGAGGAGCCTTTTCTGCACAATCAATCCCATTGCAATTCAACTCCACTCTACAGACAGATGAAAATCCTTATTGATGAAAATATGCCTTATGCAGAGCAGCTTTTTAGCCAGCTTGGCGAAGTGGTTCTAAAATCTGGTCGTACACTAACCGAAGATGACCTTGTCGATGTCGACGCCTTGATGATTCGTTCTGTTACTAAGGTCAACGAAAAACTGCTATCAAAAGCGAACAAACTCAAATTTGTCGGGACGGCAACCGCGGGGATGGACCATGTTGATCAGGATTTACTTCGAGAGCGTGGAATATTTTTCACAGCGGCACCGGGTTGTAACAAAGTAGGGGTCGCAGAGTACGCGTTCAGTGTCATGATGGTACTGGCTCAACAACACGGTTTTTCTGTTTTTGATAAAACGGTTGGAATCATTGGTGCTGGGCAGGTTGGCAGTTACTTGCAACAATGTTTGGAAGGTGTAGGAATCAAGGTATTGATTAACGATCCACCTAAGCAAGAAGCGGGGGATTCGCGTCAGTTTACACCTCTTGAGGCGCTGTTGAGTCAAGCTGATATCATTACTCTCCACACGCCGATTACTCGGGACGGTCAGCATCCTACTCATCATTTGATCGATGAAGAAGTACTCAATACGTTACGCGGTGACCAAATTTTAATCAATGCGGCTCGTGGTCCAGTGGTTGACAATTCGGCTCTAAAAGCACGTTTACAGCGCAACGATGGTTTTATTGCAGCGTTAGATGTCTTCGAATTTGAGCCAGAGGTTGATATGGAGCTTCTGCCTCTGCTAGCATTCGCAACCCCTCATGTCGCTGGGTATGGCCTAGAGGGCAAAGCTCGCGGAACAACGATGATTTTCAATAGCTACTGCGAGTTCTTAGATAACGAATTACGTGCGCACGCCAGTGACTTGCTGCCAACTGCTCCTGTACCTAAGCTGGTATTGGATCGTGATTGGGATGAAGCCACGCTGCATAACATCACTCAGCTCGTCTATGATGTGCGTAAAGATGACGCCTTATTCCGTCGTGAAATCAGTCAGCCAGGTTCATTCGACCTGATGCGTAAGAACTACTGGGATCGTCGAGAATACAGTGCCGTCACATTAGTCGGTGATGACAGTTGTCGTTTATCACCACTAGAAAAATTAGGTTTTCAGGTTGAGGTAAGTCAATGAGCCAACAATATAACGTTGCCGTATTAGGTGCGACCGGCGCGGTCGGTGAAACTATTTTAGAAGTGCTACAAGAGCGCAAGTTTCCAGTCGGTGAGCTATATCTGCTAGCCAGTGAACGCAGTGAAGGAAAGACTTACCGTTTTAACGGTAAAACCGTACGTGTGCAAAACGTCGAAGAATTTGACTGGTCACAAGCTCATATCGCTTTGTTCTCTGCTGGTGGTGAACTGTCGGCAAAATGGGCTCCGATTGCAGCGGACGAAGGCGTAATTGTCATCGATAATACGTCACAGTTCCGTTATGAGTACGATATCCCACTTGTTGTGCCTGAAGTGAACCCTGAAGCCATTGCAGAGTTTCGTAACCGCAATATTATCGCAAACCCAAATTGCTCAACGATTCAAATGCTGGTGGCTCTGAAGCCGATTCACGATGCGGTTGGTATTGAGCGTATTAACGTATCGACTTATCAGTCAGTTTCTGGCGCGGGTAAAGCAGGCATTGATGAACTCGCTGGTCAAACGGCAAAACTGCTTAACGGTATGCCAGCTGAGAACAGTGAATTCTCACAGCAAATCGCATTCAACTGTATCCCACAGATTGATCAGTTCATGGAAAATGGTTACACCCGTGAAGAGATGAAGATGGTGTGGGAAACCCAGAAAATCTTCAATGACCCAGCGATTACCGTGAACCCTACTTGTGTTCGTGTACCTGTCTTTTACGGTCACGCGGAAGCCATTCACGTTGAAACTTGTGCGCCAATTGATGCTCAAGAGGTGATTAACCTATTGGAACAAACGGAAGGCGTAGAAGTATTCCAAGGTGAAGATTTCCCGACTCAAGTTCGCGACGCAGGTGGTAAAGACCATGTCATGGTTGGCCGTATCCGTAACGACATTAGCCACCATAGCGGTGTAAACCTATGGGTTGTTGCTGACAACGTTAGAAAAGGTGCAGCGACCAATGCTGTTCAGATTGCTGAAGTATTGATTCGCGATTACTACTAATCTCGAAATTAGATTGTTATTGAAGCCTCACTTTCAAGTGGGGCTTTTTTAATCGAATCGAGAAAATTTGTGTGAGATTAATGCGAATATGGCGTTGGACACACATTTTTTACCTCTATACCTATAGTTTTGGTGGGTTTATCCGATATATTTAACAGATCATTGTATTTTATTTAATTGAGCACATAGCTGAGCCTTATATGCGTCGACTACTACAGCGTCTATTATTGCCATTAGCAATAGTTGCCGTGACTCAAACATTGCCAGTAAGCGCGGAGAGCATTCGCCTTAAAGGGCCTAACGGCGAGATTCAGTCATCTCCCCAGTTCTCAGAGCCTCTTTCACGTAATTCACGCGCTACAACCGAGCCTTCTCGTTTTTATGGCCCCACTTCTGAGCAGGAAACACTTTGGAGTATTGCTACGCAGTTGCGTCCTTCTCCGTCGGTGACTGTGCAACAAACGCTATACGCCATTTTTCAATTAAACCCTCAAGCGTTTGACAACCAGAATATTCATGAGCTTATTCCAAGCAGTACCATTCGTATCCCATCTTTAGAACAGGTTCGCGCTGTAAGCACGCAAGAAGCCGTTAATGTCATGGCTTCTCATCAAGCACGTTTGGGCAAAAACGTTGCCCCAGTCACCGCTGAGAAGGCGAAACCTACGGTGACAGCTCGTCCTCCTGTGACAGAAACGACCACTGAGCCATCAGCGACGAAGCCTGACCAGACAGAAACCGGCAGTGAACTAAAAGTTATCGCAGAGCAAGAAAAGCAAAAACAGGTCAGTTCTCTAGAAAACCAGCTTGAAAGCTCAGAAACTGAACTACTTGCACTGGAAGAAAAAAATCACAAATTGCGCCTGATGCTTGCTGAAGTTCAGTCAGAAGTCGATGTACTAAAAGATGAACTAGGTGACGAAAACCGTATTCGCAATGAAGTAGAGAAGCTACTTGAAGCGGAGCGTCAACGCGTGGCTGAAGAGCAGAAAATGGCGCCTTCAGCGATGGACCAGTTATTCTCTAATACTTGGCTGGTTGCGGCGTTAGCGATCATTCCAGGTTTATTAATTGGTTTGTTTGTGGTGATGCTATTTGGACGTCGTAAGAAAGAAGACGCTCAACAAACCTTAGCTGAACAGCAACCAGTTCAGCCTGTGGCACCGATTGTCCCAGAAACCCTTAACGATGATATTGATGATGATTTGTTGCTTGATGACGATCTCTTCGGTGACTCGGATAGCGAGCAGCTGTTTGGTGACGACAGTGACATTGATGGCAAACAGGCTGATGAAGACAACGTATTTGCTGACTTAGATGACAGCGACCTCGATTTCAACTTAGAAGGCGAGGATGGAGATGATCCATTTGCCGGAATTGGTGATGATGGTGATCTTGACGAGTCGTTAGCTGATGTAGACTTGAGCTCAAATGGCATCAGCGTGAATGGCGATGAAAAAGCGCTTGGTCTCGAAGAGATGGAACGTGCGTTAGATGAAGTCATTATTGATGACCCAGACGATGATGAAGGGTTTGACTTATCCGACGATGGTGAATTCTCACAAGACGAGTTTGACTCTTTGCTGGCCGAAGATGGTGATAGCGAAGATCTCGGCTCAACGGAACTGGATCAATCTCTTCTTGATGACCTATTTAGCGAGGTACAGGGCGAGAGCAGCGATGATCTCGATTTCGATAGCTTACTTGACGAAGGTGACGAATCGTTCGACTTAAGTGATGAATCGAGCAAAGACCTGAATGAGCCAAATTTCGCGTCTGATGATGAAATTGATGACATATTTGCTCAGATGGAAGCGCAGGCAGATTTAGAGGCGCTAGAAGCAAATTCCATTGATGAGACAGCACTTCTTGATGAGTTGTTAGAAGAGGAAAGTGTTGAAATAAGCTCGGAAAGCACAGATCTGCTCGATGAGCTTGTTGAAGATAGCCTGAATGAAGCACCGCAATCGAGCACCCAATCAGATGTATTTGATGAACTGATTGGCGTTGATGAAGAGTTTACGCAAAACAGCACGGATTTACTGGATGACATTGTCGATGGTGCTGAGGGTGACGATGAGTTTGACCTAGATGCTGAGCTTGATGAACTGATTGGCGGAGGCCAAGAAACGGAAGAGGTGAATCTTTCACAAAGCACCGAACTGATTGAGGAGCTTGTCGAATCAGATTCATCGACGACTGAAGACGAACTGGGTGACGACGCGACTGACCTGTTCGAGCAACTACTTGAAATTGAGAGCACCGAGGTTGAGGCGCAATCAGACGTTCTGCCAGAAGAGACTGCTGTAGAACCACAAGTTGAAAAAGCCTTCTCTAGCGATGATTTTATTGATGACATGATTAATTCTGCTCCTGAAGCAGATCCGTTACTTGATGAATTAGACCTAGATGACTTGCAAGAACCTGAGCTTGTGGATGATGTCGCTATTGACACTGAACAGCAGACATCTGAGCCTGAAGAGCCAGAGCCAGAGCCAGAGCCAGAGCCAGAGCCAGAGCCAGAGCCAGAGCCAGAGCCAGAGGATGAAGATGATTGGTTAACGTCAGCCATTGAGGAAGTCGAAAACCCACAATTTGATATCGACGAGCTTGAAGATGAAGCGCTGGAATCAGAACTGGATCCTGTTAGTGAATCTGCAGTGACTGACGCGGCGGAAGCGACGTCTGGTGAACAAGACGTTGATGAAGAAGACGATTGGCTGACGTCTGCGATTGACGAAGTTGAAGGTCGTGTGCCAGAAGAAGAGACTGTCAGCGTTGAGCAACAACCTAGGGTTGAACTCGATGCGTTTGAGTCTGAAGCAGGATCAGAACAGCCGGAAATTGAGCAAGAAGATGTACTTGCGCAGCAGGAGCTTAACGAAACACTAAAAGAGACTCCAGAGACTCCAGAGACTCCAGAGACTCCAGAGACTCCAGAGACTCCAGAGACTCCAGAGACTCCAGAGA